>CAJQKX010000107.1 GCA_905479025.1 uncultured Paraglaciecola sp. | reverse complement strand
CATTTTAAATGAATCTAAATTTAAATCGGTTCACTCTACAACATCTTTTGCAAAATAAACATCAGACAAGGTATCTGTTCAATCAATCCACCGCTTATTTTTGTCCATAAAAATAAGGAATGAAAGTCTATCTAAGTCACTGAAATTGAATGAGTTAAACTTAAACTTAAACTTAATTTTAATATTTGGGTTGAGTATTGGTGACTGAACATAAAATGTTACTGGATAAAAAATGAAAACAAAAACCACTATGAAAGATGTTGCTGAATCTGCAGGCGTGCCTCCTACTGGGATAATTTACCTATCATGATGAAATAGCCGTAGGGGTATTTGCGGTTCGCTTAAAGGGACTCAATGTAGCAGATGATAGGGTTATTGAAGGCTTTGAGGACAGTCCTTTCACCTGTTAATCTTGGCCAAAACTAACTATTGCTGCACAGCCAACAAATACTATTGCGAGTGACAGCGTCTTTGCTTCAACATTTAATGCACTTACGTTGACCTAAAAGTAGCACTGATAATATTCCTCATCGGTATTTTAGATCGCAATTTGCTGAACGCGGTTTGACCTTTCAACAGCTGACATCCCCAATCTTAATTACATTTCGATTATTATCTGCAGGTGTAAGTGAAGGTACTGTGGGTGGGAGGATAGCCAATTCCTTGTTACACGCTTAGTGTGTTGATTTAGAGTGTGTTGATTTAGCTCTAATTTTGACCGCGTCTAAATTTACTGGGTGAAACACCTGCTAATTTTTTAAAACTTTTTGAAAAATTAAAAATATTTGTGTACCCAACATAAGTAGCGATATGTTGCACCGGCCAGCGGGTATTGAGTAATAAACTTTTGGCGCGCTCTATACGCAAATGAATGAGTTTTTGTATGGGACTTTTGCCAAATTGGGCTTGGCACAGGCGATGTAAGTGGGGAGGAGAGTAGTGCAATTGGTGACACATAGCCTCTATCGTCCAGTCATACTGGAGACGCTTTTCAATGTCTTGAAATAAGTTATGCAGTCGATTATTTGTTTTATTTTGATTGTCACCACGCAAAGTAGCATTCAGATAATAGCTTAGTATTGGTATGACACCTTCCCGTAAAATCGCATCTGGCTCACTATACAAAAGCTCCATAGCAAGATGTAATGGTTCAAGTTTTTGGTCCTCAATTATAAAGGCTTTTTCCATGGCAAGGTGTTGCCAACGTTTTGTATTGGCGAGGTTTAGCCAAATAACATCCCACTGCTGTGAAGCAATACTTACCTCAAAACTCTGTTTGGTTGGCAAAATAGCCAGAGTATTTGCAACGAGTGGGTATTCTTTGCTTATAGTGGTTAACTTGCCTTGTCCTCTAAGGGTATAAAATAAGGTATGTTCAAGGGGCGCGGTGCGCGCTACGCAATATCGCCCTGATAGGTTAGAGCATCCAGCTAACGTGATATCCAGATTATTCATTTTGGCTAATACATCAGCATCTATGAAGCGTTCAGAACAATTGGGACCGATGTCTAGCATATCTTTGATATGATTTTTCATGGGTTAAATGATAGCTTTGGATAAGTTTTTGATAGTTTAAAGCATAATATAAAGAGTACGTTTTAGCTATATTGTGTAGCATCAGTAATACACATAATATGCATTGATATGCCTACGAGAAATACCATGACGTCATTAGATCACATTATTTTACGCCGCGATTGGGAAACGCCACTCACTACGCAAATAAATACAGTGCCAGGGCATAGCCCACTTAATGGTTACAAAAACCTTGCTGATGCTCGTCAAAAACAACAGCCACAAAGGCAATTATTAAACGGTAATTGGGAATTTAGGCTATTTGATAAACCAGAAGCAGTTGATGTCTCTTTTCTTAACGAACACACTAAAGAAAATTGGCAAACCATCATCGTTCCTTCAAATTGGCAACTTCAGGGCGTTGATAAACCCATTTATTGCAACGTAAAATATCCTTTTGCGGTCAATCCACCTTTTGTTCCCAGTGATAATCCAACCGGTTGTTACCGAACTGAATTCGAAGTGACCCAAGAGCAATTAGTGCTGCGTAATCATATTATTTTTGAAGGTGTCAACTCAGCCTTTCACTTGTGGTGTAACGGCCAGTGGGTAGGATATTCACAAGACAGTCGTTTACCCAGCGAGTTTGATTTACAACCATTTTTAGTGGCAGGTAAAAACAGAATAGCAGTGATGGTAATACGTTGGAGTGATGGCAGCTATCTTGAAGATCAGGATATGTGGTGGTTAAGCGGTATATTTCGCGATGTGATACTACTCACCAAGCCGCAACAGCAAATTTGCGACGTATTTATCACGCCTAATTTAGACGCCTGTTATCGCGATGCCACGCTGGCCATTAAAACGACCATTCATGCACCCAACAATTACAAGGTTAGGGTGCAAGTATTTGATGGTGACACCGCCATCAGTGAACCCCAAACGCAAAGTGCCAATAACAAACGAGCTGATGAGAAAGGGGGTTGGGATGATGTGGTTTTTCAAAATATTTCGATTGAGAATCCTCGAAAGTGGACCGCTGAGACCCCTAACCTTTATCGTTGTGTGGTGAGTCTGCAGGATGAGCAAGGCAATACTGTGGATGTAGAAGGGTACGACGTTGGCTTTAGAAAGGTCGAAATTATCGACGGGCAATTATGTGTAAACGGTAAACCACTGCTGATACGTGGGGTTAATCGACACGAACATCATCCAGAAAATGGCCATGTGGTCACCGAATCAGACATGATTGCTGATATTAAGCTGATGAAACAAAATAACTTTAATGCGGTGCGCACAGCCCATTATCCGAATCATCCTCGCTGGTACGAGCTATGTGACGAGTTTGGGCTATATGTGGTGGATGAAGCCAATATAGAAACGCACGGTATGTTTCCCATGGGACGATTAGCGGCTGATCCACAATGGGCTGGTGCATTCATGTCGCGTTATACACAAATGGTAGAGCGGGATAAAAATCATGCTTGTATTATTATTTGGTCATTGGGAAATGAGTGTGGTCATGGTGCCAATCATGACGCTATGTACGGTTGGTCAAAAAGTTTCGATCCGTCAAGGCCAGTACAATATGAGGGTGGCGGCGCTAATACCACAGCCACGGATATTATTTGTCCCATGTATGCGCGAGTTGACTATGATATTGAAGACGAAGCCGTGCCTAAATATTCCATTAAAAAATGGCTCAGTTTACCAGGCGAAACCCGTCCCCTTATCTTATGTGAGTATGCCCATGCGATGGGGAATAGCTTGGGTAATTTTGATGATTACTGGCAAGCTTTTAAAGAATACCCTCGCTTGCAGGGTGGGTTTATTTGGGACTGGGTTGACCAAGGTTTATCAAAAACAGATGAAAACGGATTGCATTATTGGGCATATGGCGGAGACTTTGGTGATACGCAAAACGACCGACAGTTTTGTATCAACGGGCTATTATTTCCTGACCGTAGTGCTCACCCCAGTTTGTTTG
>CAJQKX010000106.1 GCA_905479025.1 uncultured Paraglaciecola sp. | reverse complement strand
GGAAGTTTTTACCCATAATTAGTAAATCTAGTACATTTTTCTGATGAGGATTTAAGAAATGACTATAATTTTTTATATATTTAATTATATTTTCAGCTTTATCTGATTTATTTAATTTTGATTGAGACTCATCTTCCTCACCTTTAACATCACACATTAGCTCAAACAAGGTTATGGTGGAGCCTTCTGAATTCGTGTGAGTTGAGTCTTGCTTCTTACTTATGTATTTCTTGTCCCTAGAGGTAGTTCCATCTGACTTCCATTTGATGTGATTACGTGCATAGGTATACATCAATTTACCGAAATCTTCCTGACTGTCAATGTCGCTACTTAGTATTTTTTCTTTATCTTTAACTATGGCAAGATTTATTTCTGAAAGTAAATCATCTGAATCTAGGGCATGATTAGTATATCTATGTTTACCTATAATTCTAGAGAAATCTTCTTGGTAGGAAATGAGCCATTCGTCGAATTTATTTTTTATACTCATGATTTTTAATACAGTTGTTGATAGTTATTTTTGAAGTTTTTAAGGATTTGCATATTGAGTTAAAAGAATCGCCTTTCTCTATTAGGGCTATTACTTTAGGTGTCATCCTGTCAATATAAGCCTGCTGGAGTTTTTTCTTTGAGGCTCTAATACCCGTAATCCTTTTAGAGTTATCAGAATCGTTGAATTTGTAATATTGAACTGGAAAATCATTGGCCCAATCTACTTCTGGGAATTTTTTAAGAAGCTGCTGGAAATATCTTTGGCTTACTCCTATATATTTTGCAGCTTTTAATCTGCAGTTATTATTCAGCTTTAGACCTATAGACATTCTCTCCTTGAACGCATCTCTTTCAGCCTTAGGCCAAGGTTTCCATTTCCCTTCCCATCTCATATAATTTTTCTCTTCCTTTGAGAAGTTTTGGCTAATTTTATTTACATTAAATTTAGGCTGAGTTTTTCTGAGCTTTACCAGCTGAATTTTCTGTTTGTCAGTTCTTAATGAAGTGAATCTAAATAACACATTAACCGAATTCGGGAAAGCTGCATCTTTAATGCACTCCCAATCCTTTACTGTTAATCTTAAGCCGTTAATTACTGAATTGGTGTGAAGCATATTAATGCTTATACCTTTTAACTTGCAGCTCGGGCTTGACTCTTTAGATTTATTTTTTAAAATCCTTCTAGCAAGTTCAGAAGATCTTGATTTAACTATAACTTTATAGTCTTGATCTGTTGATCCTGGCGAACTTTCGGTATATTTAATTGACCAATATTGATCGAACTGAAATTTAACATTTTTAACTTTTAATTGTATTGGTTTTTTTCTTCTTCCCATACATTACATATTAACATTTACCGCTAATCTTGTCAAGCTATTTCCATTTGCAGTAATTAGGATCTTTAAGCCTTTTTCTTCTCATGTAGTCTCTCTTTTGCTCTTTACGTTTATCTTTGTTTTCTGAATCGTATTTTTCTCTAGCTTTATTTAAGGCTTTTTTCCCACTTTCAGTTTCTGAGTATTTCTTTTTTTCTTTAGACATATTATAATAACATCTCTAATTTAGAGCTTTTGGAAATTATATGAGATAGGAATGGCAATACATACTCATCTGCGAGATTTATTTCGTTTTCTCCAAAGGTTGGCCAAAATATATTGTAATCGATGGAGGTTTTATATAAATGCAATTGCTTTCTTTCGTCATGGTTCGCTGGGCCTACACCCTCACGGGAAACGTATGTTAAGTTGCCATTGTTTAATTTGATCCATTCTGCTTCGTTTTTGAATCTTACGTCAGTAATAAAAACATAAAACCCTTGGTCAATTTTTTCTGCAACTTGATCTTGGATTGATTTAATCCAGCAATTTTCGTCAAGCCTTCTCCTCAGCTGAGTTCCGTAAGTTACTAAAAAAGGCCTAATGATTTCTTTCTCGCTTGAATCTTCAGTAAATGCGGAAATTCCTACGTTCTTTTTTAAAAATTCATCTGACTCGTGTTTTAATGCGTCAGCAAAAGCGAACCTGCAAGCTTTCTTACCTTCTCTCTCAAGGATATCTCTACTTCTTTCAAAGAAGGTATCTTTGCCTGACCTAGCGAATCCTGCTACTCCTATTAATTTACTCATATTTATTGTTTTATTTATTGTTTAATCTAAATCTTCACCTATATCTATATCGATATCTTGATTTCCTGACTCTATGAGCTCTTGCATTTTTTCCCTCAAAGCTCCTATCATTGTTATAGTGTTGATGTCGAACTCATCGATGTATCTATATACTAAGTCGTCTAATTCAAAGCGAAATGCATCTGTCTGTTCGTCATAGTCTTTAGGGCCTCCGTAATTTAAATCTTCATTCATAATGTTATTATAATATATGGTCCACTATAATTCAAGCTGCTTTTGGGGAAATTTTTTTGCTTCCTTTAGTTTTATATCATTAAAGGATTTGTTGAGGTTTTCTAAAGTCAAATCTTTTAGCTTTAAGGAGTTAAAGTCTCCAGACATTTCGTAGCCTCTTGTTTTTTCACCTTCCCTTGACCACGGTATAATCTCATCTTTATATTCAATATTTAACAGTTCCGAGTATTTATTTATGTCGTGGAGATAATATTCAAAAGATTTACTCAATAGTATTAATAGGTAGCCGCCGTTTTTGATTAAGCTATTAAGTTTATTGTACCTAAAATTAAGGAGAGACTCTCTTTTGACCTTGCCTGTAAAATCGCAAACGAGCTCAAGTGGGCATCCAGACAACAAGAAGTCTTCAGAGCTATCAATTCCTCCTTTAGCTGCAAACTTATAGTCAGCATCACACCCACATTTCTCAATGTCCAGGGCTCCTATGGCCACTTCTGGGATCCACCCCGTCAATAAATCGTAACAAAAATGAATAGGATGTCTTTTTTGTAAATTTTTATTGGCTCCAACTGCTTTAACTAAAAAATCAATAGTAGCTTCAGTATGACAATTAAAAAAAACTGATGAAAGTAGTAATGGCATTGTTTTATTATCTCCCTCATACCTAAGGAAGTTGCGAAAATTATTTAAAGCTTTCAATCTTAAGACCGTAGACCAAGATTCTTTGAATTTATTATCTATATTGGGGTAGTCCCAAAAGCCAGGAGACCCCCGAACTAAACTGTTGTCTTTAATAAATAAGTGGGATTTATTATCCCAGCATTCGCGAATCTTCAACAAGTGTTCGTTTTCTTCGCATAAATTGACTAAATGGTGAGATTCTCCATCTTTAAAGTTTATGTGTGTTAGCTTTTTAATTATCATATTTTAGAAGTCAAATTTAAGCTGTCTAGAGTTGTCTTCGACATCAACATCATTACTTGGGATTGTAGAAATTATATACTTTGCCATTTTGGGGAGAAATAACTCACCTAAAACTTTCCTGATGAAGGATTGGTTGTATTCGTACTTAAAAGATCCGTCTTTTTGCAGGCGAGCGAATTGATCTAAGCAACCCTCAGGTAATCCGCACAGCAGCAATACCTCTCTTATTGACAGTACTCTAGCATCAGAATAAGTCCCATCAGGATTTTTGTTTCCTGGATGAACATTATTCTGGCTTGAGATTGATCCGTTTGTCATTGTAACTGTCGGAGCTGGAGAATTCCAGTCCATTCTTTTATATGTAGTCGAGAAACCGTAAATCCTTCTCTTTTTGCCATCCTCAAGTACATAAGGAAAGTGATCCTCCTTATTGTTAAATGCAGTGTCTCCTGTTGGTGTGTTTTTCATCCAATCTATATGCCTTTCGTTATGCTTTGGAGAAAAGTGCCATTTCACTGAGGAGCATTCCCCGCTCTCCAGAGAACATAAATGACTTATCGTTTCACGCACCGTAGTTATTGCTGTTTTTTCTTTTGGATGTCTCCATGAACCTTTCTTTGATATTAGACATATGGACCTACTTCTCGACTGAGGGCTTCCGCAATGCTTGCCATTCATAGTTTCGTAAATGCATTCAAAATTTTCTGGAAGTCGTGATTTGATAAAATCTATTATATTGTACAGCTTTTTCTTGTAAAAAATATAAGTTTTAGCCATTTGAGGAACGTTCTCTATTAGCATATATTTTGGCCTAACTCGATTAAAAACGTTCATTGCGTGAACTATGAGTGTGTTTCTTGGGTCTTCTGTGTCTTTTTTTGCGTTAGCTATACTCATTCCTTGGCACGGAGGTGTGGCAATTATAATGTCTACCCCTCCATGATTATCGCAAGCTTTAACTAATTTATCTTGAACTCCTTGTTTTGATATATCGCCACATATCACATCCTTATGATCTGGGTAGAATTTTTTATAGAAATCAACCCTATCTTGAAGTAATTCATTAGCGACAACTACTTCGTGACCTAAGTCTTTAAGGTAAAATTCGCCGAACCCTACATTTGCAAAAAGTGATAATATTTTCATATATTTATAAATAAGAAAGGACGGCTATTATAGCCGTCCTTTCCGTAAAAGTCAAGATATAAATTATCTTTATTTCTTTTCTGAACCTCTACCTAGCAGAGCCACAATAAGAAGTAGTGTGATTACTCCAGCAAGGCTAGCTCCAGAACCTACGAACCCATTAACAATGGACTGCAGGTTTCCGATTACGTTAATTGGGGCAGACTCCCCAAACACTACTTGAGCAATTACTAATAGCCCAATGAATGATAGTAAAACGCCGGTAATTCCCCCGGCATAGGATTTGATTGTTTCTAGTGTATCTTTCATAATTTTTAGAATTTAAAGGTTAAGGAAGTTCCAAACACGAATTCTCTATCGATATCGTCAGCATCAATGTAATCGACTGATAGTGCCGCCAATGACCCACCAAATTGCCTTGAGAGGTTCGCCCCAATACCATAGTAAGTTCTTTCGCTTGAAGAGCTTAAATCGGTACTCCCAGCGGCAGCATCGACGCCAAGAGATGCTACCCCTAGATCTAATGAATGCCCCAGAGAAACTTCGTAAGTGAACAACTCTGGCAAGGTGGCGACAATGTGCTGATCAACCTGGTTTAGCGCGGCATTTTCATTCGTTGCGGTAATCGCTTGGGGG
>CAJQKX010000105.1 GCA_905479025.1 uncultured Paraglaciecola sp. | reverse complement strand
ACCAAGACAACATTTTTTGATGAGCAGATGACTCGTGTCGAGACTCTTCGCCGAACAATATAGCCGTCAGGTTCGAGAGGGTCGTAGGCATAGGGTTTGAGGTTAGTTGATCTCGAATTGATTTGCTGACATTGTTACCAGCAAGTTTTTTATATCTGTTTCCAGAAGTCGATTTACCTCGGTCTGTTTCACGCAACACATCATATGAATCATTGTTAACTTGGAAGGCACCCAGTTTGGGAATGTCACGCTTTCCACCCACAACCGTGACTTGGTTTTCATTAATACCGGCTATACTGGCTAGGTAGTTTTTAAGCTTCTCATCATCTTCGTCATTACCGATGGTTGCTGATGTTGCAACGAATCTAACGTCCTTAGCCTGGACGCCAAATGCGTGCATGACCCGACGTAATAGCAAAGCAAGTTCAGCGGCTTGTGAACCAACGTAAGTGTGGGCTTCATCTAATACAATCCATCGAAGTTTCCCCTGTGACCGCTCTAAGATGGGTGCATCTACGTTTCTAACCAACATATATTCCAACATCGTCGCGTTTGTGACGAGTATGGGAGAAGGTTCTCGGCGTAAAAGTTTCCGAGAAAGAATTTCATTTGGTGTGTGTCGTTGATTAACCGGCTTTTCAGTCTCCTTGGTGTTTCCGTTATACAGGCAGAATCGTAAATCACTGCCAAATGCGCTAGTCCAAGCTAGCAATCTATCACGCTGACTATTGATCAATGCATTAAGTGGATAGATGAAGAGTGCTCTTGTCCCGATTAGGGGTTTGTTATTCGATTTATATTCCGTTATTAAATCATTGAGAACGGGCACAAGAAAACATTCTGTCTTGCCTGATCCTGTACCGCTGGTAACGACCACAGATTCCGCATCGGCCTGACAGAGTTTCTCCCAGACTTTTACTTGGTGCTTATATGGATGCCAGGTTTTCCTAAATGCGTACTCACTCTGGAACTTTTTTGGCGGATTATCCATTGCATTGATAAGCTCAGGTTGCAATAAATTTCCAGATAAGTCCGCCATGGTTACTTTCGCTTCCTGCCAGCCAAATAGTGGCTCAAATACAGGATCTGCTAAGAAGCTGCTCGAAGTTGAAACTGGTTTTTCGTAGATTGACTTTAGATGCTGCCGCAATCCAGTATGTGTAATTCCAAGCAAGCTCAGCGTAGCCTCAGCTGATCTCTGATTGATTCGATTAACAATGTCTTTGAAGTAGTTTTCCATTAGTTCCTTTTTTCTTGCTGTGACCAGTAACCGCAAGCATAGTTGAACGCTGCGCTATACCAATCTTCGTCAAATTGTTTGAGCCTTCGATATTTAAATACGTGCATTGGGTCGCTCATTTCCCCCGTTCCCTCAAAAAGTTTTTCTACCAGTACGAAAGGTAAATAGACTACAGTTGCACGGTGGAATTGATCACCTGGCATTAACTTCGATAGTGGAATAGGGAGTCGGCCCCACGCTTGCTGAATTTCCCCTTTAAGTAATTCAGGCCATTTCGATTCTGACTGACGTTGAAGTAGTTCCTGATGGGGGGGGACGAGGAAACCAGCAGTCAGTTCGCCGGCATTCGGTCTTTGCATAAATCGGAGCTCTTCGTCCATTTTGTATAGAAGACGTTGACTCACAACCTTAGCTACAGTGGCCATCACCTCATTGAGGGCCGATATACGTTCGATAACATCCTCAATGATCGATTCAACTATAGCTTCGTCATCTAGCACGGTATTAAGATATGTCTGATACGAACTCAGAACATCCTGCCAGACAGGTATAGGAATGAGTTCCCACATCACGGGTAGTTCTTCCTCTAATCGGTAAAGAATTTCAAGGTCAAGGTGGACTACCATCGCTGCAAGCAATGCGTTATTTAAAATGGCGTCTTTCCATACCTGAAAGGTCGAAAAAGGAAGGTGCTGAAATCTACTCCAAAGAGAGCGCAAGTAATCCCAACCTGAATGGTTCTTATCTCTAGCCATCTTACTGAATAAGACTTGAAAAGCCTCTGCTCGCAACTCTGGGTCATCAATGCATACAGCAGCGTGGATAGTTTTGACATGATCGGGTGCTGTGTGTCCAGCTACGTTCCATAATAGAGGTCTAACTAATGTTTCGCTTTGCGCGGATGAATAGATAAGCCATGGACCGGGGGGCCGAGTTTCTGGAGAGAACTGCCAACCACCCGTAGTTACACCCTGTGAGGTCTTGACGTCTAACGTGACCGGGGTTTGGTCAGGTTGAGAAAGGCGTGCCGCATGCAGCTCTAATTCTTTTAACTCATCGAAGCTAATGCCAGCCAAGACACTTGCTTGGAGTCTAACTTGACCCTCAGTCTTCTCGGGTTCGATATTCGTCTTGAAACGACGAAATTTTAGGTCCGCTATCTCTGAACCCCCACTGTACAGACAGAATTTGACATAGGCATCAAGGTTTTTACTGATGGCAAGAAGGGATCGGATATCTGCGACGAAGTCGATGAGTGATAGCTCAACTGAATTATCAGTAATAGCCTTCTGGAATTCTATGTGTAGGTCCTTCGTGTCTGATAATTCGGTATCGATCAATTCTAGGCGAATTTCGATGAGAGACCTTCCTGGTCTGCGGGAGAAGAGACGGAGACGATAACCATGCAGTGTGTCTGTAAACAGGTCAGCTGACGTAGAATCTAGTTTTCCTAGAGGGTCGACAAGTACGGCGCCGCTTGAAGGATAGGGTAGGGTAAGCTTGATCGGTTGGAAGAGGTTATCTTTCCAAATCTCAACATCGAGTTCTGCAGGTGGCTCACCCTGAGTCGACGTGATGATTGTTAGATCGTTGCCATCGTCAGCATACTGGGTATTGACGTCTGTACTTGTGCAGACAGCCTGCCACCGACCCAACTGATTTATTCGAATTGTTCCTTGATTCGGTGAATCACCTGGAACTAGTTTGATTGACGTGTTGTCCGGTAAGATTGCAACTCGACGACGGTACATTATATTTTTGCCGTCAACAATTTGCAGTTCATGCATTCCCGGCAAAGTATCGACTAATGTGCTCCAGCCTGAGTTTGATCCAATAGCTCTAGTACGAACTCGGTGATTTTGAACAGTATTGCGCTGACCGGTAATTTTGTTCAGTACCATTAAATTGGGTTTCCCAATGAACAACTCGGTAGGGTTTGAGGGGTAGTCGAGTCGTTTTCCATTCAGAAGGTATTCAACAGACGTCTCTTCATCTTGATTCACTTCAATCGAATAGGTTTCTTCACCATCATCGATAGTCACATCTTGGTCAATCTTGAAAAACTCTCCATCATTGAATCTACCTATCGAAGTCGATTCGATATTTCTTAGAGAGGGAGTTAAATGATCGGGGACCCAAACGACAACTTTGCTTGTTTTTAATTTTTGCGATGCTTGACCCGCGAATTGCCATCTATCGCCTTTTTCAATGAATGTCCATGGCACTTCCGTATCAAGGCCATCCACTCCAATATCCAGCTCACTGAATACTTCACCGAGTTGACGAAAACGAATTCTGATCCCATCAATTGTTTCCTCTCCGTGAAGCAGCCTATGCTGATTATTAATTTTTAGGGCAGTTTTTCCTTTCAATTGAACACGATAACCATCAGCAAGTCGCCAAGCTCTCCCTCCAGAATTGAAAAGTTCGAGTTGTAGTCTATTTAGTACTTGCGGAATTTTATCCTCGGTGAATAAATCACGGAGTTGGTAAAAAGGTTGTCCTTCTAGTTGAAAGCAGAGTTTGGGTTGGCCAATTGAAACACCTGTTAAATATCTTGTGCCTTCAAAGACGGCTACTTGTGAATTTTGGTTTGATAAAATGGCGGTTCTTACCATATCCGCCAGTATCGCGTTACCAGAATCGTCATCTAGTGGTAGCGGAAAGCTTTGCTTCCATTCAGGATGGTTTTTATTTAGCCATTCAATAGGATCATCTCTTGCCCCAAGATCGTAGTTGCGTTTCAGCGTTGCGACAGCTGTGATCATATCTCCCAGAATTTCATAAACCTCTTCCCGTTGAAAAGTCTTAGGTATGTATTGAGAGAATTGGCTGACAACGTGGCTAGCTTCGAATCTTTCCTCGCCCAGCTCCACATAGCGTTTGGTAACTTGGTTAAGTGTTGGTTGCAGCCAACCCCCTGCACTTGCTAGTTGATGAAGTGGTAATCCCCCCTCTATAGCTATGGAACCCAGAAAGTTTCGACGAAGATTAGTGGTGCGTACCTTCCGCTGCCAACGACGCAAGCCAGTTTCTATGAGAGTGTTTCGTCGAGTAGTTGATAGAGCCTGAGAATTACATGAAAATGACTGAAATATACCTTCCCATCCCCAGTGTCCTTCATAGTGACGGCGCCACCACTCTGCACCATATATAACAAAAGAAATATCGAAGAAGTCTGACCGAAAAGCGCTGTCGATTCCGAGAATGCTAGCGCTTCGCAGTATTTCCTTTAGCGATTCAAACTCTTCGTTACTGACTCGGTACTGATAGAGTGGACGACCATCTGGTTTAAGGACACCATTCCTTTCCAGTAGATTGGAACGCCATTCAAGAACTCTCATTGAACCTCCCAAAAGGTATTGTCACGTTAGCAAAAAGTGATCCACAGAAAACTTAAAATGAAGGTGTAGCCTATCAGCAGACGCAGGTAGCCTCCTCCCAAGTCACAAACGCCCGATCTCGCAGCACGCGATAATTTCCAGCAGATAGTAGGTGCCTTTGTCGTCGAAATAAAATTGTTTACAAGTCCGTGAAAGGAGAGAAATCGTTGTGCCTGACCGGGCGATTTAAA
>CAJQKX010000104.1 GCA_905479025.1 uncultured Paraglaciecola sp. | reverse complement strand
CATTTTCCGACTTTCCTGGTACTTCAGGTGTGAGGGGTATATAAGATGAGATAAGCCACTTTTTACTTCCGATGACCTATGTACCTTTCTTTCACCAGCGCCACCATGTTGATACCAATTAATAGAGCCGTGTAATTTCCATAATCGAGACCAGTGCTCAGGCATTGAATCATTTTCCAATGCTCTTAGGTCGAAAAATGATTTTTTTGAACCAACAAAACCATCAAAATAAGGAACTTCGATATCTTCAAAAGCCTGCTCCATAAGAAGGTCGTAATTGGTGGTAAAAACTTCAATAGCAATTTTTCTGTCCAGAGAAGATATCCACTTACTTAAATTGTGGTACGGGGTCTCTTTAGTTGGTAGCTCGACATTCAATTTATTTACGATTAGGTCACAAATATTGGTTTCAATAGACTCAAGGTCTTTCTCACTAAAGCCCCTAACATCCCCACCTTTACATACTTGTAATAGGCCTCTAACAAAGCTCAAAATATCTTCAATATTTTCTGAATCTTTCTCGGCTTTTCCAAGCTCTTCAATCAACTTTATATATAGGGTGTCATCGGATAACTGCTCCCCTATATATTTAGTTAAATTCTTAACATCTGGGATTAGAGGACATTGTTCAGGCGGGTCAATATTTACAGCTAGAGGGCAGCCAGCAGACAAAAAGAAGCCTATTGGTGTATCGCTCTGTGACAAAGACTCCCTTAAATATTCAATATGTTTTACTAGATCATGTTTAACTGTCATCTTTTTTCCTTGAATGGATTCTTATCGTGAGTAGGTTTACTTAACCTTACTTCAACTGAATTTCTTCAACATCCTGTGTACTGATGTTGTAACGATAATGCACGATCTCACCATTAATCAGTAGTTGAATAGCCATCTCAATAGCTTTCAATGGTGCTATGAACCACTCTCTAGGCTTGCACATCTTGCCGTTAGAGTCAGTCACTTCAATATCCAAACATGACTGGCCGAAAAATGTGTGTAATAAGTTCTCGAACTTCTGGGCATTCATATTAAAACACTTGTACGAGGAAACATGATTAACTGCGGCCATCAAATAGGTAGGCTCGTTTTCGGCATTAGCCAATCGTTTTTCAACGGAGGTTGTGGCATAACCAATCTTGTATAGGTTCTGGATAGATCTAATTTCTGGATTGCCACTTAGCGACTGAAGGATGTAGATATAACCAGAAGCCTGATCATCCTCTTTGATGCCCAACATCCCATCTAGAGCATCCTCAGCCTTGGGCAGTATTCGCCGCCCCGTTTCATCTTTATACAGCTCAGTAGCTAACGAACGCAGTAACATATTCGATTCTGTGCCATTCTCAAAGATGAGGTGTAACTTGGCATTGACCTTGCCATTTTTCTTAACGCGCTCTTCCATATCAGCGACATAACACATCACACCATGCAGAACGAAGAATTGCCCCTGCTGTATTTGCTGCTCGCCGGTAAACTTATGTTGCTCACGTTCACCAGATTTTAGATCGGCATGACAAACTTTAAATAGGTCTTCATATTGCTCAAAATCTTTACACCGCTTTCGCTTGGCAATCTTGCTAGGCATATCAATAGACTTAGGCACATGCTTCATCGTAAAGATACTTTCAGCACCATCATCCAATAAGCCAAGGGCATCATCAGACAAGATGTCATCTAGCGAGTTGAGTTCCTTCGTCTCAGGCACACTATTTACCTGGTAGTCAGCCTCATGCTCCGCAACTTCTTCTAGCTTTATGACGGGTAAAAGACCATGTAAATCAAATTCGTTTAACGCAGCACATTGCTCAGCATTCTCACGAATGGCATTCAGCCTTTGGTTCAACATAAACTCGGGCACATTTGCCATATCCGCGTTTGGCTCATTGCCATTAGCTGCCACGAAGTCATTAATTTCATTGAACTTAGCTAATAAATGTTCATCTGCCGTAGGCGCCGAGGTTTTCGCCTTAACCTTTAACAGCCCTAGCTCGTCATTGGCAGTAGCAAATTCGAGAAACTCATTCAGATCCATTAGCTGTTAGCCTCTTGTGCCTTCTGACGCTTTTGCTCTTTAATCCAGATAATACATTCAGCCAAGCGGCGCTCCATAAGATCGGCTGAATTCAAATCAGGCTCACGACCTTTTTCTTTTACAAAGGCATTCACTTTAGGCCAGAGTATTTTTACTTCTTCAAAATCCATTTTTATACGGGTAGACTCAATAGAATCCTGAATCAGTTTCAATACATTGGTCGTCACAGACTTGGACAATATTTCAAACGCTTTTTGGAACGGATTAACACTATCAATCAGATCAATATTCAAATCTTCAATATTGACGAATTTATCCGCCATACGAATAAACTTCTTATCGCCCTCTTCTTTAATTTCACCTGTACTAACAGCAGAATCTACCACTACGTGTTGACGAACTTCTTCAAGCTCTTCTGGTGTAAGGTCAGGATATTTAGTTTGAATAATCTTGGGAATAAGAACCTTATTCACAACTTCAGGGTCTACAGCCCCGGCTGAGGCGGCAATAATCTTATCGTCCTGCAAGATAGCGGCTTTCAGATCCGCTAAATCCGACTCTACAATATCTTTTGTACGCTTGGTGCTAGGCTCTTTCAACCCACCCACCTTCATCGTTCCTGGTGGTGTTGGCTCAACATCATCGGCTAGTTTGGTTTTAAACTTAAAGTTAGGCGCTAATACCTGCTCCATCAGTAACGAACAAGTAATCGCCTTGAGCATATTGTTAACGGCAATTTTCACCTGATCATCTTCAGCATCAGGTTGCGCTATTAGGTTGGTAAACTGGGCATGGGTTTTGTTATCGCTATCACGGGTACAGCGGCCAATGATCTGAATAACTTCTGTTAATGAGCCGCGATATCCCACAGTTAACGAATGCTCGCAGAACGACCAGTCAAAGCCTTCCTTTGCCATACCTAAAGCCACGATAACATCCATATCATCCACGCTATTGATATTGCGTAGGTACTCTACAATTTTATCGCGGTCTTTAGATTCATCATGAACCAGGTCAGCCAGTTTTATTAGCTTGCCATCACCTTTGCGCTTTATGGTGATAACGCCCGTATCAGGGTCTTTATTCTGGAAGGTGCCGATCGTATCAATAATCGAATCGACTTCATCGTACTTGTCTTTGGTCGATTCACCGGCATTCACATTCGGGATATGCACGATGGTCTTTTTATCAGTATCGAGCACTTGTTCAATGGCATCGGTATAACGCCCCTGATAGAAGTGATAACCAATACCCAATGACTTTAGGTATTCATAGCCGTTTAGCTGCTCATAATAATTAAACGTCACCTTGGAAAACTTGGCTTCATCTTCAGGAAGCAATACAGGCACACTGTCACCACGGAAGTATGAACCTGTCATTGCTACAATATGCGCACTACTATTTGCCATCAGTGAACGTAGGGTTTCACCCAGCACGTTTTCACCATCAGCCGACACATGGTGAAATTCATCAATGGCTAATAGCACATTATCGAAATCGGTATCTTCAAGTTCGGCACAAGCAAAGCGTAATGTAGCGTGAGTACATACAAGAATCTGATCATCACCTTTGAGAAAGTCCTTAAGTGCTGTGACCTTGCTGCTATTACCATCGCCGCCAGGTGTACAGAGGTTGTTTTTCTCTTCAATATCCCAGTCGGTAAAGAAGCCAAACTTACTCAGTGGCTCGGAGCTGAAGGAGCCACCAATAGAACGCTCCGGCACAGCA
>CAJQKX010000103.1 GCA_905479025.1 uncultured Paraglaciecola sp. | reverse complement strand
AGGATGAGTTTTTTATTCGATACGTTTGGCAAACGTAAAAGTTATTGCGGTTTATGCTTTTTATTCTTAATAAGTCACTTCTATTTGTTAGTATCCCTTCGTCAAATTTTTAATGGATCGCTTTTATTAGCGAAAGAGAAACAGTGAGTATCCGCAGCCAAGGAAAAATGGAATGGTTGGTATTACCCCATGATATTTTAGTTCGTTTCATTTGTTCTCGACTCAAAGCGGGCGTTATAGTTTTTACCCTAACCCCAAAATCCCCGTGAGTTCTTAATACCCATATCTCGATAATGTTTAAGAAGCAGACACACACTTGAGGCCGACATGCACGATTATTCTATCGATAAGCACCCCAAGGAGAAAATCCTCTTCTTATTAGCTCTGCTAGCCATCGTTGCCGCACCAATTTTGCAAAGTGGCGTGGATTTTCTAGGCATGAAAGCCGGTTTAGGAAAAACCTCCGCGATTGTTATTACGGTCTTTAGCGTTTTCGCCGTACTTTACTGGCTTTTCGACCGACACCTTTGGAAAGCTAAGCTGCTGCGACGTTACTTGCTCGTACCTGACTTGAACGGTACCTGGCACTGCCTGGGTCAAACGGCACTTAAAAACGGTGAGCCTGTTGACTACCTATGGGACGCGAAAATTACTATTAGTCAGTCATGGTCGAAGGTCCTCATTCATCTACAAACTCAGCAGTCAGGATCGAAAAGTGTTTCAGCAAGTATCCATCATGACAAAGGGGTAGGATATCGCGTGCTTTATCAGTATGCCAATGAACCAAATGCTGACGAGATAGATCTCAACAAACACTCAGGAGCCTGTGAACTGCTATTTTCTGAAGATGCGACGACTGCCAAGGGGTCTTATTACACAGATCGTCACCGTACCACCGTCGGAACAATGACACTCAATAAGGAGAATTAATCATGGCTCGATTAGATAGATTAAACCAGCGAAGAATTGATAACGATATTACAGATGCTAAGTTACTCAATGAGGTCTACCGCAGTTTAGAACAGTCAGACTCGGTAAGATATGTCATAGGCTCCATGCAGCCTATAGACCCAACTTATACGAAAAACACTTACGCTCAAGCTGAGCGCGTTCGAAATCAGCTAGAAAATAATTTATCAGAAACGTGCGACTACGAGTATCAGGGATCGGTAACGAACGATACGCACATTAAAGCTAAAAGTGATATTGACTTACTAATCATTACGAAAAAATATCATGGGCTAGAAAAGCCGCAGGTACCTGCTAACCCCTATAAGGGGAACCCGTTAGATGATTTAAAGCGACTAAGGAAAGATGCAGAAGATACTTTGCGCTTGGCTTTTCCAAAAGCTGATCTGGATACGTCAGGCAGTAAATCTATCTGTATTGAAGGTGGATCGTTAACACGTAAGGTCGATGTTGTTCCTTCTAATTGGTATGACACCAATGAATACATAGAGACTAATAATAGTTTTTATCGCGGCGTTGAGATTTTAGATAAGTCAATACCGTGTCGATTAGCGAACACGCCCTTTTTACACAACGTCTGGATCGAAGATAAAGATGGTAAAACTAGTGGCGGAATGAGAAAAGCATGCCGCCTAATGAAATCGCTAAAATACGATACTGAAAATATCAATCTATCCAGCTACGACATTGTTTCCATCGCATTTAACATGCCTGATGAGGCGCTTAACCAGCAAAGAGGCAATGAACTAATGATTTTGAATACATGTCTCAGTTATTGCCAGCAACTTCAATCCGATAGTGTTATGAGAAATAGTATTCAAGTGCCCGATAAGCACAGAAAAGTGTTTGCGGAAGGTCACGCTACAGTCACCGGGTTAAGGCAATTAGCAGAGCATCTAGCTGCACTTGAAAGCGATGTCCTTCACGAAAATCGAAGGTCGTTCCAGAAACTCGCTGATGCTCGAATAGAATACTGATTATTTAAAATTTGAATGAAATTTATAGAAAGCAGGGACGAATTTATTTTAAGGTAAGAAGAGTTGAATGTAAAAAATAAATCTGTCCACGTTTTCACTTTGGCTGATGGAAATAATAAAAAATATGAGTCGTTAAAGTAATGGATTTGCTGAGTAATAGGGAATGGGCAATATTGACATGGCTAACGGCTTTGTTTCTGTATGTTAGATATGCGCCCAGAATGAAGCCTGTTAGGGAATCAACTTTAGGCGTTATCAAGCGCTTCTTTGTTTGGCAGATACAATCAGTGCTTATATTAGCGCTGTTTTATGTTTCGATTGTGGTCTATTTTTTACATGAAAGTAATCTTTGGCATGTCGGACAGCTTAAAAACACTGTGATCTGGTTTTGTGCAGTTGCTTTTCTGTCACTTTTCGAGATTGAGAATTACAAAAAAGATAGTGGGTTATTAAAGAACGCCGTATTAGATAATATAAAACTCGTTGCACTTATCGAATTTTTAATCGGATATTATGTGCTGTCATTCTGGGCAGAATTAATCCTATTTCCCACTCTGGTTCTAACCACTTTGATACATGCTTATTCCCAAACGGATAAGAGATATAAACGTATTGAAAAACTGTTTGGAGCATTTCTGGCGATTTTTTGTTTTTTGCTGATTATTTATGCTCTATATCAATTGACTGCTAATCTTTTAGATTTTGCAAAACCTGAAACTGCTGAAGATTTTCTGCTTCCGCCGCTGTTAACTTTCACCTACCTGCCTTTCATTTTTTTTCTAGTGGTTTATACGACCTACGAAAATATATTTTTAAGATTGCGGTTTTCAGTAGAAGATAAGTGGGTAAGGCGATTTACTAAAATTTATGCCGTTATAGTATTCAATTTACGGATTAAAGAGCTTGAGCGTTGGATATGGATGCTTCAGGTTCGGGATATCAAAACGATTAGGGATGTTTTTAAGGCGTGGCGAGATTTCAAGGATATGAGGATGGTTGAAAAAAAACCGCCCTCTATTCCGAGGAATGAAGGATGGTCACCATATAGTGCACAGGAATTTCTCAAAGATTACGGCATAGAAACAGGCCACTATAAGGTGACCATCCTTCATTCCTCGGAATA
>CAJQKX010000102.1 GCA_905479025.1 uncultured Paraglaciecola sp. | reverse complement strand
CGAATACATCGAACAGTACCTTGCCAATCTATTACAAGATAACAGCGGTGTGGGGTGGGCACGAAGGTTCATTTTTGTTATGGGTGCTAATTTTTTCTATTTGGACAGTGGCGGTGGCACTTTTTAGTCAGGCTATTCCCATCAAAATGGTCGCCAGAGTGTTGTCTATTTTAGGCATGGTGGGGGTTGGCTTTTATTTATTTATGTTACTCACCTCTAACCCTTTTGATCGCCTGTTACCTTTTTTCCCCATTGATGGCAAAGACTTAAACCCGCTGTTGCAAGATTTTGGGATGATTATTCATCCGCCCATGTTGTATATGGGGTATGTGGGTTTTTCTGTTGCCTTTGCTTTTGCTCTTGCTGCATTGATCTCCGGTCAACTAGATTCTACCTGGGCGCGTTGGTCGCGGCCATGGACTATTGCTGCCTGGTCTTTTTTAACGGTGGGCATTTCTCTTGGCAGTTGGTGGGCTTACTACGAACTAGGTTGGGGGGGCTGGTGGTTTTGGGATCCAGTTGAAAACGCTTCGTTTATGCCATGGCTTGTGGGTACAGCACTGATCCATAGCTTGGCCGTTACCGAAAAACGTAAAGTATTCAAGTCTTGGACCGTCTTGTTGGCTATATCTGCGTTTTCATTAAGCTTACTAGGAACATTCTTAGTGCGCTCGGGCGTGTTAGTTTCAGTGCATTCATTTGCAAGCGATCCCAGTCGTGGATTATTTATTCTTGGATTGTTAGTGGTGATTATAGGTGGCTCTTTGGCCTTGTATGCTTACAGGGCACCACAGCTAAAAGGAAGTGGTCGATACCAACTGTTTTCTAGAGAAGTGCTATTGATGGGCAATAATGTGTTCTTAACCGCTGCTACTTTAGTTGTGTTGTTAGGTACCTTATTACCCTTAGTACACAAAGAAATCGGTATGGGTTCTATTTCAATCGGCGCCCCCTTTTTTAATCAAATGTTTACTTATCTAATAGTGCCATTTGTACTCTTTATGGGTATTGGCCCACTGTCACGTTGGAAAAGCCAATCGGCACATGCTTTATATAAACAATTATTGATTGCGTTTGGTTTAAGTGTGTCAGCCGGCATATTGGTTAATGCCAGTTTCGAACAATCCAGTTACATGGCAGCCTTAGGCTTAGTCATGAGCTTTTGGATCATTATTACCACTATTATAGAAATTCGTCAGCGTGTTCAGCCTCAGATTGCGTCAGGAAAAATGACTATTGTAGAAAGTCTACAAAAGCTTACGCCAAGTCATTGGGGCATGGTATCTGGGCATCTTGGTTTTGCGGTAACACTTACCGGGATTGCATTAGTTAGCGCATATAATGTAGAGCGCAATGTAAGAATGGCGGTGGGTGATAAAGTCACTTTACAAGGTTATGAATTTGTATTTAAAGGTATTTCAGAATTTGCAGGACCTAATTATACCGCCGATATTGGGCATCTAGATGTTAACCAAAACGGCCGAAAAGTAGCGTCATTAGCTGCTGAAAAGCGTTTTTATCCGGTACAAAGAAATGTTATGACGGAAGCGGGCATCGACTCGGGTTTCACGCGAGATTTATTTGTGGCGTTGGGTGAGCAGCTAAAAAATGGGGATTGGTCTTTACGAATTTATGTGAAACCTTTTATCAACTGGATATGGTTAGGTACATTTATCATGGCCTTTGGAGGTATATTGTCTATTAGTGATAAGCGCTATCGAATGGCGAAAATTACCGTCAAACCTAAAGCGAATACATCTCAACATTCAGCTTTGACGGAGCAAACATTGTGAAAAAAGTGGCACTGTATTTGATCCCACTAGGACTGTTTTTAGGGTTAATTGTATTTTTGTATCAGGGGTTATTTTCTGATCCAAGAGAACATCAATCTAGTTTAATCGAACAGCCAATGCCTAAATTTGTATTGCCCGACTTGATGGATACCCAGCAAACTTATACCCAAGACGTGTTTATTGGCGAAGTGACGTTACTCAATGTGTGGGGAGTATGGTGCATCACATGCGCCGTTGAGTTGCCCTATCTCAAACAGTTACGAGATGAAGGCAAACATATTGTGGGTTTGTACTATGACCAGGATATTGATCCCGACTTTGGGATTAAAACAGTTCAACGAGTCCAACAGGAAGTCACCGACAAACTCAGCCAATTAGGTAATCCTTATGCCTACAATATATTTGATGTGAAGCGAGATTTATCGTTAGATCTTGGGGTAACAGGTGCCCCTGAAACCTATTTGATTGATCAACAAGGCAAGATACGTTTGCATCATATTGGCGATATCAATCCACGTGTTTGGAAGAAAAAGTTTGCACCCATATACAACCTCTTGGCGGCGCAATGAATCGCGTAGTCTACCTATTCATTTTTGTAGTGCTGGGGAGTTTTTGCAGCCTAGCTTTAGCCACTGAAAACAAGTTTCACTTTGATTCACCTGAAAAAAGCGCTTTGTTTTTAGATTTAACCAAAGAGTTACGTTGTCCTAAATGTCAGAACCAAAACATTGCTGATTCTGATGCCATGATAGCGGTGGATTTAAAACGCAAGGTCTTCGAATTGCTGCAAAAAGGTCACGATAGACAGCAAGTCATAGATTTTATGAAACAACGCTATGGTGATTTTGTGTATTACCAACCCCCAGTGAACCCTATGACTATTTGGTTATGGCTATTACCCATATTATTTGTGTTTGTGGCTTTGGCTGGGATAGTGATGACTCGCAAACGCCAACCGGCTGAGATAGACAACGAACAACTGGCCAAAGCACAAGCAATTTTGGAGCGTGACGAGTGAGCTTATTTTATCTAGGTGCAGGGTTATTTATTGTTATTTCCGTGATGTTTATATTATTTCCTTGGTTTGCAAAGCGCCGCGATGACTCTGTTAGTCGATTAACCAATAAGAGCCTGATCAAACAACGTTTAAAAGAGTTACATATCGAGCAACAGCAAGGTTTGCTTAGTGATAAAGATAGATTGCAGTCAGAAAACGAGCTCAAGCTTGCTTTGTTGGATGAAACAAAAACCAGTCAAAGCAACGAGGAAAGCGTGGGAATTGCTCTTGCAATTGGTGCATTATTTAGTGTTTCAGTAGGTATAGGAGTGTACCTGTATTCAAATCAAATCCAACACATTGATCGATGGCTCATGGCGCAGCAACAAACCAGTGAACTTGGCCAGCGGATGATCAGAGGCGATGAAAACCTTAATTTAAACGATTTACAAACCTTTGCTTTAGGACTAAGAACAAAATTAGTCGACACCCCAGAAGATGCTACCGGGTGGATGTTGTTAGGCCGAGTATCTGGCGCCATAAATCGGGTAGACAGTGCTATTCAAGCCTTCGAAAAGTCTTTGAAATATGACCCTAATAATATTGGAACCTTGTCCAGCTATGCTCAAGCGTTGTTAATGACGGGCCAAGAACAGCAAGTATTACAGGCTAAGCAAGTGCTGTTACAGATATTGAATTTAGAACCCGATAATACCAATGCCATGGGCGTTTTAGCTATTGCTGCCTCTGAATTAGGTGACAAAGCGTTAGCATTACAAAATTGGCAACGATTAGTGGCTTTCATACCTCAAACCGACCCCAATTACGTGGCGGTTAATCAACGTATCTTGCAATTGCAGACCGAGATAACCCAAGATAATCAGCCATTAGCTCAGGACCCACCTCAGGTATCAGTCGACGAGTTGGAATTAACGCGAGTGTTGTTAACGATCACTATCAGTGATGAATTAAAGGCTAAATTGCCTGCAAATGGGTATCTATTCGTATTCGCACAAGAAAGCACTGGAAAAATGAAAATGCCAGCTGCTGTGGTGAAAATGCCTCTTGGGGCATTCCCTTTGATGGTGGAGTTGTCTGATAACAACGCCATGACACCGAATTATACATTGTCGCAACTCCAACAAACTAAGTTGGTGGCCAGGGTGTCTATAGATGAAAACGGGACTGAGTCAGCGGGTGACTTTCAAGGTGAATTGATCGCGACTTTGAGAGCGAACGAGATGACAAAAGAAACAATCACGATAAATAGGGAATTATAATGAATAAAGTAGGTGTTCTAGTGTTGGCGACAGGATTGTTGCTGCTTGGTGGGTGTGCATCCCAGCAGTCTGCTAATGAACAAACGCAACAATATGAAGATCCTAAAGATCCCTTAGAGTCTTTTAATCGCATTATGTGGGATTTTAATTATGAAGTCTTAGATACATATATTTTACGACCCACAGCTGTAGCCTACTCAGAGCATATGCCTCAAATAGCGCGCATGGGTTTACTGAACTTAGCAGAGAATCTTGAGGAGCCATCCAACGGCCTTAACAATCTGTTGCAAGGGAAGCTGGATGGTACTTTTATCAGCCTCGGACGTTTTCTACTGAACTCCACCGTGGGGTTGTTAGGGGTAATTGATGTTGCCAGTGAAATAGGACTAGCAACTCAAGAAGAGGAATTTGGAGAAGTACTGGGTAAATGGGGGATGGGTACAGGGCCCTATTTGATGATACCCGCACGAGGACCCAGTGATGTGCGCAGTTCGGTAGGTGATTTTGTTGATTCTTCCTATTCTCCGATTGATGGGCTTAACTTTTACTTAGGCTTTTTGCGCGTGGGTATTAAAGTATTGGAAGGCAGGGCGTCGGTGATCCAACAAGAACAACAGCTTACTTCTTCTACTGACCCTTATGCGTTTGTGAAAAGTGTTTATTTTCAAAATTTAGAATTTAAAGTGAAAGATGGAATAGTAGAAAAATCTGCAGAAGAAGCCGCGTTAGAAGATGATATCGATGCGTTTTTGAATGACTTATAGCGTTTGCTTTTAATGTGAACTCAGAATAAAACATGCCCTGAAACCTCTCAGGGCATGTTTGTATATGAAAAGGTTAACTATTATAACCCTGAGGATTATTGGCTTGCCAGTTCCATGAGTCTTTGCACATTTCTGCAAGCCCTCTGGTAGCCGCCCAGCCCAACGCTTCGCTGGCGGTTTTAGGATCAGCATAACACGAGGCAACATCACCCCCTCTGCGTGGTACAAATTGATATGGGATCGCTTTTCCGCTTTGCTTTTCAAACTCTTTGAGCATCTCTAGCACGCTATATCCTTGGCCTGTGCCCAAGTTGTAGGTCACAATACCTGGGCCTGTATAGAGTTTTTCTAACGCTTTTAAGTGCCCTGCGGCTAAGTCTTCTACGTGAATATAATCTCTGACACCCGTACCATCAGGCGTATCATAGTCGTTTCCAAAGATAGATAATTGGTCACGCTTGCCTGTGGCGACCTGAGTAATAAAAGGCATCAGGTTATTGGGGATCCCATTGGGATCTTCGCCTATACGCCCTGATGGATGCGCCCCAGCCGGATTGAAATATCTCAGTAGTGCGATGTTCCAGTCGTTGTCTGATTTGTATAAGTCCCGTAAAACTAACTCAACCATGAGTTTGGACATGCCATAGGGATTGGTGGGTTGTCCTGTTGGCATATCCTCACGAAGGGGCAGTGCCACAGGATCACCATATACAGTAGCGGAAGAGCTAAATACCAGGTTTTTAACACCATATTTGTTCATGGCTTCGCATAGCTTTAAGGTGCCATACACATTGTTGTTATAATAATTGAGTGGTTTTTCTACCGATTCTCCCACTGCTTTTAACCCAGCAAAATGGATAACCGCATTAATTTTATGTTTGGAAAAAAGTAATTCTAGAATAGTGTGATCGCGGATATCACCTTGCACAAATATGGTATTTTTACCGGTTAACTCTTCAACGCGTCTCAGTGACTCCTGCGATGCGTTACACAGGTTATCGAGCACTATGACTTGATTACCCGCCTCCAAGAGCTGCAAAACAGTATGGCTACCAATATATCCTGCCCCGCCTGTTACTAAAATTGTCTGCATCATTTGTTTCCTTCCTTATGAATATTAGATTGGGGGATATATTTAGCACACAAACCGTACTGCACTGGTTTGACTAAGATAGGGTAAAGTAATGTGATCAGTAATGCCCAGGCAATGGCCATCCAGTTGGTCGCTGTTTGAATGATAAGGGTAAATACTGGAATAACAACCAACATTTTTAGCACATTAAGACATAATTTTTCAGGACCAATTAATTTAGTTTGAGCCAATTGCACCGCTGCTAATCTTTGGGTTAAAGACAAAGACTGTAATTGTGGAATGTGTTTGGTGGAAAAATACAACTTCATATGCGATATGACCTGCTTGTAACGATTAAACAGCCCAGATAAGCAAAAACTTAAATGGGCATTGATTTGAATGTCCTGTGTTAATTAATCTGTGTCAATTAGTAACCGTCAATTAATAAGTGTTAATTAGTAACTGTCAATTAATCACAGTCAATTACTTTACGGGTTGTTCCGCCAGTTTTTCCCACTTCTTAGTCTTAAATGTGAATAAGAAAATGACCATACCAATTGAAATAGTGAATAAGCTAATTTGTAGATAAAGACTGGGCATATCTTCGACCTTATTTGGATCAAAGTTCCCAGCTAATAAACCAGCCACTACATTGCCGATAGAGTAAGTGAGTACAAACAC
>CAJQKX010000101.1 GCA_905479025.1 uncultured Paraglaciecola sp. | reverse complement strand
ATTGTTTATCACTTTTATCCAAGTCTTCTTGCCAAGAGGCACTCAAATCGATGCCGTTAGATTGCAGCAATAATTTTTGACTATTGGCAATCCCGTACACTTTTAAGCTAATATTTTTTTTAAGTAAAGCGGCTTGTTGCCGAGCAATTTGAGCTAACAGCTCTTTTCCAACACTGCCGCAGCCCACTAAAAAAGCATCGATAGCATGTAGGTTAGAGAAAAAGTTCTGATGCACGACTTTCACTGCTTTTTTAGCTTTACTGGCTTCGATAACAGTGGAGATAGAGCGTTCAGAAGAGCCCTGAGCAATAGCCACGTTATTGACTCTGGCTTGTGCCAAGGAGCTAAAGAATTTAGCGGCCAACCCTTTAGAATGACGCATCCCGTCTCCTACCAAAGTAACAATGGCTAATTCATGACGGACTTCAATCGGGTCAAGCAAATGATTACTGAGCTCTAAAGCAAATGAGTCTTCTAATAAATCCTGAGCGCGGCTGGCATCTTTACTGTGAATACAGAAACTAATGCTGTATTCAGACGAAGATTGCGTAATCAAGCTAATCGAGATATTCGCGTTAGACATAATTTCGAACACCCGGCTTGCCATACCCACCATGCCTTTCATGCCAGGGCCTGCCACGTTGAACATAGTCATATCATCTAAGTGTGATATTCCTTTTACGCTAGTCCATTTAGTGCTCGCTTGGTTACTGATCAAGGTACCTGGCGCTGCTGGGTTGAGTGTATTGCGGATTAAACAGGGGATATGATGTTGAGCGATGGGGCCGATTGTTTTAGGGTGTAACACTTTCGCACCAAAATAAGACAATTCCATCGCTTCTTGATACGTCAGCTTATCAAGCAATACCGCACCATCGACTTGGTTTGGATCAGCATTGTAAACACCGTCTACGTCTGTCCAAATCTCACAACACTGTGCATCAATACACGCAGCCAAAATAGCGGCTGAATAATCTGAACCATTTCGACCTAGAGTGACCTTTTCACCCGCTTGGTTGACAGCAACAAACCCAGGCATAATTAATATTTTGTCACCTGAGATATCCACATCACTGAAGCGAGCCTGGCTAGCAGATACATCGGCTATGCTGTCTAGGTAGTCACCTTCAGCAACAATATAGTTAACCGGATCAATAATGCAATTGGCATGACCTAAACTGGTCAATATTTCACTGAATATATTCACACTCACGTATTCGCCAACGCTTAACACCCTAGCGACCACTTCCTCAGGGGCGCACCGCAACAACGCAAAACCTTCTAAATGCTGATTGAGGTCGTTTAAGGTATGTTGAATGAATTCAGCTAATGTAGCTTGAGAAAAATGGGGAAGGCTAATTTTCAGGTCATCCAAAATACCAAACAAAAGCATATTTAATTTGGCAAACAATTCGCCGTAATCTTTGCCCGATGCCGCTTCATCACACAATAACGATAAGGCATTGGTGACGCCCTTTGGAGCAGACAATACAACAGCCGCACCGACATCATTGTGACATGCGAGGCTAATGTCTTTGACTCTTAAGTAACGTTCTGCATCAGCGAGTGACGACCCACCAAACTTCAATACCTTCATTTTTAATTCCTTAACTGTTTCAACACACTGTCTTTATCAATCACGTGTTTATCAATCACGTGTTTTAAGCATCTTAATAACAAAAAAGCCCGCGGTAGTGGCGGGCTTTTTATGTGTAATGCGTATGCACTAGCCAGCGAACACCTTTTCAAAGGTAATGATAATGATGCCGGTTGTGAGTGATATTATAAATTTCATTGATTTAATTTGCCGTATAGACGTCTATAAGTCAACTAGCACAAAGGGTTGTTTTGTTATTTGTTATTCCAGCACCGTGCAGCGCGCCATTATTTAGACTTTAATCGCGTCAAGCATATCGTAATTTTTACATCACGAACAACAATCACGAGACGTGTGTAATAAGTGATAGCCATAGCGGTTTAGCATCCCTTACTATTGCCTATCTAAAATACGGACCCCAGACTATTGATGCATAATCAATATCCTTGACTGTTGTAATTTGTGGTCACAAAAATATTCAGTCACTTTAACAAAAAAGTCCACAATAGAATTCTTGCCCAAATACTACGAACGCTCTCAGTCTACCTCTTTACATTCAATATGCCCGAGAATAGGAGTTGCACCGTATTTTCGGGTCTAACGTATGACTAAAGTACGTGTGGTAAAAATACGTGTGGTAAAAAACTTTACATTATAGAGTTGTGTATTTCTTACTTTATGCAGGTGAAATATAATAAAAAATAGCTATTTATCTCTTAACTCACTATTTTCACTTCGGTAAAACGTCAGGTATTTTTACATGTTTGCTCATATAGCAACATTCGGTTTTTATAACTGGTTGATAATTAGTATTATAAAATTTTCGGTATAGAAAATGCATCTATCTTTACTAGCTTAATTTTATTAAAGGCGAAGTAATAAGCTTAGTGGTGCCTTTGTAACTCGGCGTGTAAATAAACAACACTATTCGGCTTATTTATTTACCCTAAAATTACGATAAGGAATATTCTATGCAACTTAAAAAATCTATCGCTGCTTCACTTTTATTCGGGTTGATGTTCAGCTCACAAGCCTCGGCAATTTTCATTAATGATGGCGGGGCTGGCGTTTTAAATGGTAATAATGTTGGAGTATTAGACACGCTTCTCGCCACAACGACGGACTTGCAATCAATAAACCCTGCATGCCCAAATGGCTCTAATGAAGTAGCTGAACTTTGCTGGGCCACTTCTGTGACGGGTATGACCTACACATTGAGCGGAAAGACAGATCCGGTTCAAGCGTATACTACTGATGAAACGGATGTAATCGCGTTTCAGTTGTTATTTGGACCTGGCACTTACATTGTCAAGAACTCTACTGACTGGGGGCTGTTTACAAATCTGGCAGAAACTACTTGGGGAGTGATCGATACCGATCTCCTCGGTGGATTTAATTTGAGTGATACCCAGTTAACAATCAGTCATGTCACTCAGTTTGATGGTGGTGGTGGCGGTGGTGGCGGTCCTCAAGATATACCTGAGCCTGCCTCGCTACTTTTACTCGGCATGGGTTTATTGGGTTTGGGGGGGCTGCGCCGTCATAAAGCCCACTCAACTAGCTTGCCTTTAAGCTAGTTAATAGCCCAGCAATAAAAAGGCACCACTGCATATGATGCATAGTGGTGCCTTTATCTTTTAATCTCAGGAACTAGCTTACCAACCTTGAGCCATAGCATGGCATGGCATAGCATGGCATGGCATAGCCTTGTCTTGAATTAACTTACATCTATTTACGCCCTCTTTTTTTTGTAGTGGTAATATTAACCTGCACACTGCTCTGTGTTTGATTACCTGCCGCATCAAATGCTTTGCTTAAAATAGTATGCAAACCAGCACGCGCCTTACGGCTATTCCAACCGTACGACAATACAGACGTATTCGTTTGGGCTTTTAATTGACCGTCAATATAGAGCTCAACCTTAGTCACCGCTACATTATCAGTTGCAGAAACAGTAATAGCGACATTGCCGCTCACCGTGCTGCCATCAGCTGGGTTAGTAATAGTTACATTCGGGGCAATGTTATCAGCTACATCGACAATATTATCAATGACCAGCCAGTGAGTGGCTGAGCTGCCCAGGTTGCCAGCCGCATCTTCAGCGCGAGCAGTAAAGGCGACATTACCATCGGCCACATTATGACTGTCGAAACTAATACTAAAGGGCGCAACATTGTCGCTGCTAATGTATATGCCATCGGCGTATAAGCTCACCGAACTGACCGCAATATTATCTTCAGCATTAACATTAATATTAAAGATACCCTCTTGCGTACTATTTTCAGTGGGCGACGTTATCGCCACTGTGGGGGCTTGTTGATCAATGCTAGGGGCTTGCTGAGCCATAATCACAGCGGCGGCAGCATCAACCCGGCCATGACCATAAAAGACACTAAATCCACCACCACTTTTAGTTTTGTCCGCACTGGACTCTAAAATATTCTCCAGTTCATCGTTACTAAGATTGGGGTTAGCTGATTTTATCAATGCCAGCGTTGCTGCTGTTGCAGGACTGGCAAACGAAGTTCCACTGGGAGCACTATAACCGCCACCCCTTGTTGTGGTCCAAATACCTACTCCAGGCGCTGCCACATCGACACAATTACCGTAATCTGACCAACTGGCTTTATTATCAGCACTGTCTGTGGCCGAAACAGTAATAATGCTGGCATTATCGCTGCAGTTTAGATTTGAACCACCGTTACCGGCTGAAGCGACAACTAATCCCCCTCGATTACGCATATATTGCGCCGCATTGGTGACAGTGGAGCTGCTACTGACCTGGTAGCTAATATTGGCAATGTCGGCACCATTATCGGCGGCCCAAGTTAAGCCATTGGCAACATCGCTCCAATACGCATAGCCTGCGCTGTCGTTGGTAATTCGCACTGGCATAATAGATGCGTGCCAGGCGATTGAGGTCACACCCGTGTTATTGTCGCTTATTGCCGCGACAACCCCCGCCACTTTAGTGCCATGGCCATTCACATCGGCCGTATCGTTATTTTGGCTAACACTATTCCAGCCTGTTACCATATTGGCTGCCAAATCATTGTGATAACCATTTACGCCGCTATCCAAAATAGCCACGACTACTCCATTTCCTTTAGCATAGTCCCAAGCAATAGGTAATTGCATGTTACTTAAGTGCCAAGCATTTGCGTAGTAGGGATCATTAGCCGTGACTGCAGTGGGTTTTACCAGTAAGTCTAGCTCTGCAAATTCTATATTGGGATTGTTAGACAAGGCTCTCACTATCGCCTGTTCAGCTTGAATGGGAACTTTGATTATATGGGTGTTGAGTTGTTTGAGCTTTCCTTTTGAACTGGCTTGGTGTCCTTTTAAAATCTTTTGAAAATTTTCTTCAGACAAACCGGAGGTGGGTTGCACCAAAATTTGTCCTTTAGCCCACACTTTTGGCAGTGGTGGATCTGCTAGAGCGTGTTGGGTGAAAAACAGGGGTAACAACAGGGTGCTTAATACTGAGCCACGGCTGCTAATTTTTACTAATGAACTGATACTGGGTAAATTGGTGTTAATATACTTCATTTTGTGACTCCACAGTTTGTGAAGTCTACAGAAAACCCTTCGCTTAAAATTGCCTTTAAATACAGATTATCAAAAACACAACAAGCTGCTAATTGGCAGTTCCGCTATCATAGGAATCATCCCGTAGACCGGTTACTTTGCGTCACTTTCTTTCGAAAGTTTTGCCCTTTTCAATTACAACTGCTTATCAATTTAACTCACAGTTGGGAGAGGAATACCTCTTTTGAACGTCGTCATTTTAGGTTGGTATGACTCAAGGTGTCAACATAAATCGTACAAAAAACAACCAATTTTAGAGGTGTTGAATGTAAGCTCTTAATTAATAAAGAATAACCTTTAAAAAATATTTCACATCGATTTTCTGATCGCTCACATTGAACATGCGGATCAAAATAAGCAGCTAAACCCAGCATTGCACAAAAATTGAGTGCCCCTCAGCACTTTCAAAATCATGAGTACGGATAACGAAAAGTGGAATGTTGCTTCCCAATGCTAAATTTGGACAAAATTCACTGTGTTCTATTCAAAGAACGCTCCGTCATAAAAAATATGTCACAACTCACTTTCATTAATAAGCAGCACAAACTAAGGAATAGCCAACCAAACAAGTGTCAGAGAAGATATAAAACCAATGCCCCAAAAAATGCTGCGCAATACATGTTTATCAAAGTAATATGCGAATAGGTAAGCCAACCTAGAGGCAACGAATGCAATAGCAATATATTCTGCTAACTGCCCTGCATTATTTGTGACAAGCACTGCGAGCGCGCCAGGGGTAAACATGATTAGCGCTTCAAAACAATTTTCGTGAGCCGCTTTAGCCCTTGCACCAAAACCTGATAAAGTCTTTTGTTGCTCACGGGGATTTCGATTATCATAGCCACCCGCCTTATTCATAGCCATAGCCAAGGGTGCTTTAGCGAGGATAGGCATTAAGGTTGCGATAAATAAACAGATTATGATGATGGTCATAGTGACACCTTTAAATTGATTAATGAGTATTCAAACCACGAGGTTAAAACATAAATAGATTGAATGAAAATAATTTATTATAACAGTTAAAAATAGCCACTCCTTCAGCTGAATCCATCATTCAACCAGATTGGGCAATTGCACGTGGCATCACACTCGTAGTCAAACGTGACGATTTACTGCACCCCATTATTTCAGGAAATAAATGGCGCAAACTTAAATATGCTCTATTACAAGCCCATGATAATAACGTTAAACATATAGTGAGCTTTGGTGGCGGGTTTTCAAATCATGTGCACGCTTTAGGTTATTGCTGCCACCAACTCAATATACAATTTACCGCCATTATCAGAGGGGATTATTCACATAACCTTAGTCCTATGTTACGGGATTTACTGAGTTGGGGGACTGACATTCAGTATGTCGATAGAATTAATTACCAACAACGCGCCGAGCCCCAATACCTTCAGACACTTGCCACAAAATATCCCAATGCTTTGATTATTCCTGAAGGGGGTTCGCAGTTACAAGCTCTCAAAGGGGTAGCTGAAATTATTGATGAACTGCAAAATGAGTATGACTATGTTTTGGCGCCTGTAGCCAGCGGAGGCACCTTAGCGGGACTGGTTGATGGTTTAGCCCAAACGGGTAAGCATGACACTAGCCAGCTTTTGGGTATTGCGGTGTTGAAGGGTCAAGAATATTTAGAGCAATTAGTAGAAAATTTATTAACGGATAGACATCACAAATCAGAATGGTCAATTAGCCATGACTATCACTTTGGCGGATATGCAAAATCCAACAACGAACTTAATCAATTTTGCGCAGCGTTTGAGAAACAAACTCAAATCGCCTTGGAGCCGGTTTACAGTGGCAAATTATTTTATGCCCTGTACCAGTTAACAATAAACGGGTACTTCCCTGCTGGTAGTCGAGTCTTAGCAATACATACTGGTGGATTACAAGGAGCGAGGTAAGTCACCATTGCTTTATTCATCAAATATACGGTAGATTGTTTGCTAGTATGTTCCTCTACTTAAATCACTTTATTATGGTCATTTATTGTTTAAACAAATTACGTTTTTCTATAACAGCTTTAAATCATTGTTAGTTAATGTGACGACAGGTTTCAAAAATGTTGACTCGCTAATATGAACTGGATCACATGGTTTGAAGGTTTTGCTGGCGCATCACCACATGAATGGATAGCAACTGTATCGGGCTTTATCTGCGTTTATCTCGTCATTAAACGTAATATCTGGTGTTTTGCTTTTGGCTTTGTGCAAGTCAGTATTTACGCTTGGATTTTTTATGATGTGAAGCTGTATTCAGATATGGCATTACACGTATTTTATATTGGCTTTCAAATCTACGGCTGGATGTTGTGGAAAAACGCTCAAGACTCAACCGGTCATGTGATCGTTAACCAAGGTACAGCCAAAGAATATGTTTTATGGGTTATCGCTATTGCTATTAGCACAATGGTGCTCGGTACCATAATGACTCAATACACGGACGCAAGTTTCCCCTACCCTGATGCCTTTACTACCTGTGCAAGCTTAGGCGCCCAGTGGTTATTATCCCACAAAAAATTATTGAACTGGATGCTATGGATAGTCGTAGACATAGTGGCTATTGCAATATATTGGCAAAAGGGGTTATTTCCAACATCGGCTTTGTACGCCTGTTTCTTGGTTATGGCTATTATTGGCCAATGGCAATGGTATAAAAATTTGAGCGTTAATTTAAAACAAGGCCAGACCATTTCATGATCAAAAAAATTGTCTTTTTAGGTGGCCCTTCCACGGGTAAAACCACCTTATGTGAAGTTTTGGCCGATGAGCTAAATAGCGTAACAGTGCCTGAATACGGTCGAGATTTTTGGTTACATCATCAGGTCGACCGAAGGCTATCTCCAGAACAGCTATTGCATATTGCGCAAACCCAAAATCAATGGGAAGACCAAGCTGTATCTAAAGCTAACCAATATCTATTCTGTGATACCAGCGCATTTACTACTTGGCATTTTGCGCTGCATTACCATCAAAGCGCATTACCAGAGTTAGCACAGCTAGCGATACAATGCTGGCAACGTTATGATTTAGTGGTGCTATGTGATGATGATATTCCTTACGACGATACATGGGAGCGTTCAGGTGATGCTAATCGCCATGAATTTCAGGCGTTTAACCGTCAATATCTTAAACAACATGGCATCAAACACATACTTGTATCGGGTGACATCACACAAAGGAAAAAAGCCGTGCTTAAATCACTGGGCTTGGTATCAGTTGAAATGTGTACCAGTTAATTAAACCAATACGACGCGGTTGATTAAACAAATTAGACTCGTGATTAAGCAAACTCAGCTGCGTTTATCAATATTCAACTTGCACCACAATAAATTACTGCTAGCATTCAACTTTTATTTGTAAGCTAGATTATTAGGAACTCACTATGTCCCGCGTTCTCATCATTGGTGCTGGCGGCGTTGCCGCTGTCACCATAAAAAAATGTGCCCGTTTGCCTGAATTATTTGATGAAATATACTTAGCAAGTCGCACCGTTTCAAAATGTGAAGCACTGCAAAAAGAAGTCGGTGTAGACCGAGTAAAAGGTGTGTTTGCAGTGGATGCAGATCATGCCAGCGAAGTGGTTGCGGTCATCAACCAAGTCAAACCTGACTTGGTGGTTAACTTGGCTCTGCCTTACCAAGACTTAGCCATAATGGATGCTTGTTTAGAAACTGGCGTGGACTACATGGACACCGCTAATTACGAACCCAAAGATGTCGCCAAATTCGAATATTCCTGGCAATGGGCTTACCAAGAAAAGTTCCAGAAAGCAGGTTTAATGGCCTTATTAGGCAGCGGTTTTGATCCCGGTGTGACCAATGTTTTCACTGCTTATGCGGCTAAACATTATTTTGATGAAATTCATTATCTCGATATAGTTGATTGTAACGGTGGCGATCATGGTCAAGCTTTTGCCACTAACTTCAATCCAGAAATTAATATTCGCGAAATCACTCAGCGTGGACGATTTTATGAAAACGGCGAATGGAAAGAAACAGATCCATTAAGTGTCCGGGAAGATTTGGACTATCAAAATATCGGGGTACGTGCTTCTTACCTGATGTTTCACGAAGAATTAGAATCACTGGTCAAACATTTTCCTAGCCTTAAACGTGCTCGTTTTTGGATGACCTTTGGCGATGCATATCTGACCCACCTCAAGGTACTTGAAGGTATCGGCATGACCAGTATTGCGCCTATCGACTTCCAAGGTCAGCAAATTATACCTTTAGAATTTTTAAAGGCTGTCTTACCTGATCCCGGTTCATTGGCCGATGGTTACACGGGGCAAACCTGTATCGGTACCTATATAACTGGCATAAAAGATGGACAAGAAAAAACCATCTTTATCTACAATAATTGCGAACACGCCAAGTGCCATGAGGAAGTCGGTGCCCAGGCCGTGTCATATACCACAGGTGTACCAGCCATGATAGGCGCGGCACTGATATTAAACGGCACATGGAAAAAACCTGGGGTGTGGAATATGGAACAATTTGATCCAGACCCCTTCATGGATATGCTAAATGCGCACGGTTTACCTTGGCACGTAGTTGAATGTGACAGCAGCCCGTTTAGCCGATAGGTAACAATTGATACAAAAGAGCCTCAAATATTGAGGCTCTTTTCGCTTTTTAAAATGATGATAAATACTTACCTGGGTCTACTTCTATGCTGTCACTCAGTCACGTTGCTGACTAACTTGAGATCATCAAGGTAATATAGGTTATTGCCCGAGTTGTTTTCACCCGCTTCAAAGAACACCGCTATTTTTTGATGTTTTTCATTCATATGAGCAGAAAAATCGAATTGATATTCAACCCAACTATTGAGTTGAGACACCTGCATGTCTAGCTCCACAGCCAAGGATTGTCCACCTTCCAATTTCACTTTTAAAATCCCCTCCACTGGTGCCATCAAGTTGATACTAAAAACAGCATGCTCAGCAAGCTCAATGGCATCGTAATAATCAATAACCAGGGCATCCCAAGGCCCTTTTGGGTCCTGATATTGACCAATAAATTGACTGGGGTTTTGTGGTGTCACCTGTGGGTTTTCAACTATGCGAATGCCCGGTAACGGTATCAATTTTTGACAGTCGAAATCATTAATCGTACCGAGGATAATCTGACTATTGACACAAGGACTGATAGGAACAGAGGTATCTAGGGGGGCAGCAATAGCTGACTCAATACCACTGATTTCGCCGTTAAATATGGAGTACTGTGTATCCACTAAGTGCATAAACTCGAGGTAAACGCCCTCTTGGATCATAAACTCCCGTGTCTCATCTATCATACCTCCCATCATGGCTAAACTCGTCAAGGCTTTGCCATCCCATGTTAGCAGTGGCGTAATCGCAAATGTAGACGTGTCGTAGGATTCAAGCGAGCCATACTCACTGAGCATGTTGTCGTAGGCTAATATATTTTTCAGCCATTTGAGTCCAGTATTAGTTTGTTGGTTTTGGTCAGCTAACAACATGGGGAAAGTAGCATAAGGGGCTAAGGTGGTGTTTTTCACACCCGTTTGTGATGCTACAGCCTGTATGCCTAAAAGAGATTCATAGGTATTGGCAGGTGTGTTTACTGAGGCAAAAAAACCACGAAACTGATTTTCATTTGAATAATCGGCTCTGACTTTTTCACCGTTTAGAAATAAGTCACGAGTTATCTTATTATCAAGGTAAGGCAAAATTAAAAATTTCCACTGTTCATGTGAAGAGAATGCCCATCCTTCTATTACTGTGAGATTACCCCCTGTGGACGCTGCATAATTTCGAGTATTAACAAACTTATTTGCCCATAATTGTTGTTGTTGTGTTGCTGATAAATCAGGGCTGAACAAAGTCATAAAAACAGCCATTAGTTCCCCTTCAAAGGAGTCGGTTAATCCATAACTATCTTTGTTGTATATAAGTTGCTCGGGGGGCAATGAGGAGTCGGGATTACCGCTGCTATCAGTAAATCGGCTGATACCAGAGATAACATTGCGTTGGGTATCAAAAAATAGGGTTTTAGCATTTGTAGCCATTTTTTGAAAACGCTGCTCATAACGGCTTGCCATGCTGTCGTATCCCATCTTATAAAGGCAATGGTAAACAACAAATATAGACCAAGCCAATTGACCATTGTCTAATGCGGGCATTCTATCTTCCCATCCGCTAAGCGGGTACATGCTGACGCCATTACCTCTGTCCTGTGAGATAAACCAAGGCAGGAATCCCCCAAATGCTGGATATGCTGTATCAAACTGCTCGTATGTTGTCACTTTTTGTTCAAGTATGCTGAGCGCTTGGGTCACAGCATTATCAGCATCAAGTCCAAATAGTAAACGCTGCGCTCGCTCATCATTCAATACTACCTTTGCTAGCAGACTGAGATGCAATGACTCCTTGGAAGCGGCGCTAAATGGCGATGCTTTGCCAACAGGCTGTAAGGAAATACTATTCAGAAAAATGCCGTCTTGGGTCAGATATGTGTGGTCATTTACGGCAATGCCCAATTTAAAAAAATTGGACTCTTTTAAAAGTAGCGCATTAATATAATTGTTATCTTGGATCACTTGTTCGGGCGCTATAGGCTGAGAGACTGCACTTATATTGACTTCAAAACTAGTGGTGGTTGACATCCCTTGCTCGTCTGTAGCAGTCACCGAAATATTCGTATTGGCTAGATTCAAATTTGAAGCCAAGCCAAACAGTATGTTTTTTTGGGCGTCAAACCATATCCAATCTGGTAACGCGCCACTAGACGATTCGACAATGCTGAGGGCGAAACTGCCTTCATCGCTAAAACGCGCCTGCATATCGACTTGGAATAACAAACCCACTTCTGTGTTGATGTTGTCAAACTGGGTGTTGAGTTTTGGTGCGGCATTAATCGGTAAAATAGAAACGGGCTCTATTATTGTTGATGATGCCGAGCCACCACCACAGCCACTTAGCGCTAGCGCCAAAAACATCCCAATTAATGCTGGTTTAATTTTTACAGAATAAAGCATTGATAATGCCATATATTTTTATTTCCATAATGACTCACCACAGAAGCACTGTTGGTAATTTTAGTAACGTAACCTTCAAACAGTATACCTATTTTTGTTATCACATGTCCTAGCCAATTATCAAAGGATTGGGCTAAAAAAAGTACTTATTTGAGCGCTACACTTGACTAAAAATCAAATGGTTCATAACCAGAAACTCAATCACACTCATTTAAATCAATAACACAAATACAACTTTCACTTTAATTCTATTACCGGCAGAGATATTCTTAGCGTTCTACTTATCAGTCCCTAGAATGTACCCAAACTATGACCGACCCCATGTTAAATTCATCTATCCCTAGCCCCTGTTATGTGTGTGACGAAACGGCACTCGAAACCAATTTACAGCTAATGCAGTATGTACAAAAAGAAAGTGGCGTAGAGATAATACTGGCCCTGAAAGGTTTTTCTATGTGGTCAACCTTTGAATTGGTGGGTCAATACCTGCAGGGTTCGACTGCCAGCGCAGTATGGGAAGCCAGATTAGGAAAAGAAGAAATAGGCAAACAGGTTCATGCCTATTCACCCGCCTTTAAACCGGCAGATATTGATGAGTTAGTAAACTTAGTTGACCATATCTCCTTTAATAGTTTGGGACAGTGGCAAAGATATAAACAACAAATACTGGATTCGAATGTATCTGCGGGCCTGCGAGTTAATCCAGAACATCAAGAAGCTGAAACTGCACTTTACGATCCTAGCGCCCCGGGCTCACGCCTTGGTATCCGCGCACAAGACCTACACAGTGCAGATATAAAGGGGGTCGAAGGTTTACATATCCACAATTTATGTGAATCTGATTCCTTTGCAACCGAACGCACTATCAAAGCGGTAGAAGATAAATTTGCTAAATGGTTACCCAAGTTAAAGTGGATTAACTTTGGTGGTGGGCACTTAATGACTCGTCAAGAGTATAACGTTAAACATTTAGTCGATACGTTAAAAGACTTTAAAGGGCGGCATCCTCATTTGACCGTGATCCTTGAACCCGGTTCGGCAGTGGCTTGGCAAACGGGCACTTTAGTAGCAGAAGTGGTGGATATAGTAGAAAACCAAGACAAAATAGCCATTTTAGATATCTCAGCCACCGCCCATATGCCAGATGTATTAGAAATGCCCTATCGTCCTGATGTGCGCGGAGCAGGTAAAGCAGGCGAAAAAGCCTATACGTATAGACTCGGTGGTAATTCGTGTTTAGCTGGTGATGCTATTGATTTATATAGCTTTGATCACGAATTACAAATAGGTGAGCGGATAATATTTGAAGATATGATGCACTACACTATGGTCAAAACCACCTTTTTTAATGGTGTGGAACATCCCGCCATCGGTATTATTCGCAAAGAGGGTAATTTTGAGCTGGTGCGTAAGTTTGAATATGAGGATTTTAAAGGCAAGCTCTCTTAAATGTCACGTCATGCATTCTTTTTGTAAAATACCCTTGACATTATTTATTCAAAAGCTACACTCACATCAAAAGTAAAGCTTAGTTTACTTTATGACTTGAGGATTTGACTTATGAACACCATAAAACACAACGAAACACCTGGTACACAGCACAACAAGACCAAAACGTTACATCTAGGATTATGGACCTTAGCTTGGTTAGCGAGTACCGCATTATTGAGATTTGGCGCAGAATACATATGGGATTATCAACCAGCCTACTCGATTGCGGCCTTGATGACCCATCTTGCGCTAGGGGTGGCCATGATCATGGTGAACGTCAAACATTTAACAAACCTTGATGAATTGCAACGCAAAATCACTATGGATGCCATGGGGATAACCTTAGGGGTAGGTTTGATAGCTGGCATTGCCTATGAGCAACTAGAAGACATAAAACTGATAACCTTCGAGCCAGAAATTAATCACCTTATAATGCTCATGGCCTTCACATACATTATCAGTATTTTAATCGGTAATAGGAAATATCAATGAAAAACCGCTTAAAAGTACTGAGAGCTGAACGAGACTGGACTCAAGCGGATTTAGCTCATGCTTTGGATGTATCAAGACAAACGGCCAATGCCATCGAAAAAGGTAAATTTGATCCCAGTTTACCCTTAGCGTTTAAAATAGCTCGGTTATTCAATTTAACCGTTGAAGAGATATTTTTTGATGAGCAGATGACTTAACGCACCACATTACTTGAGTCAGTCGTGCCTCAGATAAATATATTCCAGCAGCGCAATCAAAAGCAACTGAGAATGTTAATTCTATTATGGTTTACACAGAGGCAACGACTCGTTTATGCTTAACAATATAGCAGCGTAGTTAATGTTAATTTAAGCACGCAAATATCCAAAGAGATAAATCATAGTGCTTAACATAATGACCAATACACTGCCAGATGCTGATATCACTTCTATTATTCCTATCGTCATTACCCTAGGGTTGTCACTCGGTACCCGCAACGTTGTGATTGGTTTGTTTGCAGGTGTAGTGAGTGCCGTTATCATGCTGGTAGGATTTAATCCCTTAGACGTAATGACTACCTTAGTCAAAGAGCATTTAGTGGCCACTGTGAGTGATAGCTACAACGCAGGGGTAATAGTGCTGTTGGTATTTATTGGAGGATTTGTGACCCTGATGGAAAAGTCAGGTGGCGGCCCAGCTTTTGCGCTCTCTATAGTGCGTAAAATTAGTAGCACAGGTCGCGCTCAACTATCAGCTTGGTGCGGAGGCATTTTCATTTTCTACTCTGACTTAGGCACTCCCCTGATTGTTGGCCCAGTGTTTCGACCATTATTCGATAAACTCAAAATTTCTCGACAAAAACTGGCATTTATTGTGGACTCCACCTCCTCCCCCGTCGCTATTTTAGTGCCTTTTATTGGATGGGGTATTTACATTATCAGCCTGATACAAAAAGAACTGGATGGTGCTGGACAAGATATATCAGCCCTGAATAGTTTTATTCAGGCCATACCTTTCCAGTTCTATGCAATTTTGGCCATCTTCATTGTACCGGTACTTATCTATGCAGACCTAGATTTTGGCCCCATGGCAGAGGCAGAAAAGACAGCCAAACGTGCGACAGAGCAAACCATCGCTGAGCAGCACAAGAACGATATACAGGCATTCAGTCACAGCAAAGCTCGGGCTTCATTTGTGTTTATTCCTCTGTTGATTATGGCCACAGTATTGTGCGCAATCTTACTTCCGTTAGGTTTTCCCTTTGAAAAAGTGGCGGGGTCAACCTTTCGTGCTGCATTATCCAGCGCCTACTTTTTTGCCGCCCTGAGCTTAATGTTAATAATGGCTTTCTATGGTGTCAGAACATTAACTGAAGGTATTGATCTGTATTTGCAAGGTATGGGTAATATGATGCAAGTCGCCATAGTACTTATTTTAGCTTGGACATTCAGTGCGTTGGGTAAGGAATTGGGCACCGCCACTTATATTGCTGAGCAGGCTCAACAGGGGTTTCCTTACTGGTTATTGCCGGCTGTGGCGTTTGCGTTGTCTGGGATTATTTCTTTTAGCACTGGCTCGTCATGGGGCACCTTCGCTATTATGTTCCCTTTGATGATCCCTACTGCGTTTGCCATAGAAGCATCCCTAGTCGTCAGCATTGGAGCAGTTTTATCTGGGGGCTTGTTTGGTGATCACTGCTCGCCTATTTCAGAAACCACCATACTCTCCTCCACTGGCTCGGGATGCAATCAGTTTGAACATTTTAGAACTCAGCTGCCTTATGCTCTAACCAATGGCGCCATTGCTTTATGCTGTTTTATTTTTGCGGGGTTCAATCCACAAACGTATTGGATATTGATTGCCCTTGCAGTACAAATGTCAGTTCTTTACCTGATCACGAAAATTCAAACATTTAGGCTGCAACAGGCCAAATAAAAGTATGCAACCTAAAGCACGTTTAATCCTATCCTGCTTGGATATAAGCGGTCTCTACTAAGACTGTTGTAAAGCAATCCTACCTGCTCTTACCGCTTGTTTAAGTACTTTCACCTCTGGTGCTAACTTAAACAGGTCGCCGTTTAATCCAGTGAGACTTCTAGGCACATGGCTTAAACGGGCCATCTCAGCGTTGGCTTGCATATGCTCAACCTCTCCGTGGGTAGGTATAGCGACTTGTGGACGCACCCATTCGTACATTTGTTTTAACTCTTCTTGGCATGGATGACCTGAAGCATGAATGGGCAATGCTGAATCATCGGCCATCAGGGTATTGATTTTGCGAGATTTATAGGCTTTAAGCAGATTTTCAATAGACTTTTCATTGCCTGGTATCACAATAGAACTGAACATCACCAAATCACCCTCATCCAAAGAAGCATTGCGATAGGTGTCTTTGGCCAACTGATTTAATGCGGCCCTTGGCTCACCTTGACTGCCCGTTGCTACCGCTAACACTTCTCGTGGTAATAAATATCCAGCATTAAAAGCATCAAGTATCGGTAAGTCATCTGGCCAATGCCCGGTGGCTTTGGCTGCACCCACTGTGTTTTGTAATGAACGGCCAAACAGCGCAAAGTAGCGCCCCGTTTCTTTCGCTATTTTTGCCAAGGTAATCAATCGCGCAATATTGCTACTAAAACATCCCACTACAACCCGTCCTTTTGCATTGACGACGGCTTGTTTCAAGCCCTTATAACATTGTTGCTCAGACACAGAATACCCTTCGCGGGTGGCATTAGTCGAATCACATACCATGGCTAATATATCTTGCTTCGCCAATAATTTAAAAGGATGAGAATTAAAAGGCTTATCAGTCACTGGTGCTAGGTCAATTTTCCAGTCCGCTGTATGAAACACATTTCCCGCAGAGGTTCTGATCACAAAAGCATGAGGCTCTGGTAATGAATGCGTTATCAGCATCCATTCAACGTTAAATTCGCCAATATCGACTCGCTCACCACTGTCTATTTCAATGATTGGAATATTGTCACCCAAACCACCCCGAGCAAGCTTGCGTCGTAATATTTCAGCAGTATATTTAGTGGTGTACACAGGGCATTTAAATCGACGCCATAAATAAGGCAAAGCACCTATATGGTCTTCATGGGCATGAGTAATCACAATACCCGCTAATTGTTCTTTGCGCTGACTAATAAACCAGGGGTCGGCAGCCACAATGTCATGTTTATGCAGCCCCGAGGTCTTAGATTCGGATTCTGTACAAAGCGGGCTGTTAAAGGTTATGCCACAATCCATCATCAACCATTGCCCGGCATGACCATAAAGATTCATGTTCATACCTATTTCGCCTGTTCCACCTAAAGGCAGAAACCAAAGATCTTTATCGGTAGGTGTGAGTGAATGAATAATAAATTCCTAATAAAGACTGATAAAATTGAGAGATAAATATCGTGTGTAAATGCGCAATTGATATAAAAAATCAAACATTTATAGACGGATTGCAAGGTATACGGCCAGCTATAAAGTTACGATCTACATAATGTCTTATACATAAGTGAGCATCACCACCTAAATTATTTCAGGACCCATTGGGAAGAAATGTTACATGGCTAATTAAAGAATGAAAGTTGTTTATCCTTTTGTAACAAACCGCGCCAAATCCTCTCCCAAACTTGTTACCGGTTTTTCAACAACACGGCCTAATTCATCTTCACCTTGCAACAGAATGATGGTGGGTGAATACCTTAAATGATGTTGCTGGTGCAAATTAGTCGGCTCTTGTTTATTATAATTGACACCATATAATGACAAACTTTCTAATTCAACACCGGACAAATCTAATAATTTCAACAACCTTGGCACTTCACGTTCACTGTCATGGCACCATGTACCGAATAATACGATCAAGGATTTGCCAGATAAAGATTTTACTGCAGCAATTTCTGCTGAGCTAGGTTGATATTGTTCATAAGCGGAGCGAAATAGCGGATATTCAGTAATCAGCTGACTTGCTGAAATCACACCGGTAAAAGGCTCGGATTTCAGCAATTGTTGCTCTGTAGCACCACAGCCAAAGGCTGTTAACACCAGAAAAGCTAAAAGAACTGTCTTCATGTTGTTTTTAATATCTTTTTATTCATTTTAAGCATCAGAATACTCAATAGTTTGATAAATAATAATACGCTATCTTGAGTAGACCTTTTTGGATATTTTATCTTTGATTTACATGCAGCGATACAGATCACTCGACCCCTTTTCGCCCCTATTTTAATGTTCATGCATATGCGGCTCATCTACTCTTCGCATCTCGCCAGGCTGGGTAAAATAGTCCTCACCGCTGGACTTAAGTTGGCGTGGGGTTTTAATTGGCACATGGATACCAATGCTCTTTTTAACATTAAGGATATCGGTCAATATATCCCTGCCCTCAGCCGAAAGATAAAACCAGTAGGGCGTTAATACGGTGTCGCTAATACGTTTTTGCCAATGGCTTTTATAAGGCAAGTAATGGTTATCATCAGCATCAGCATCGCCCATATGCATAACGGTAACAGATTCACTTTGACTTTTTAGAGTGACTCTAAAAACTAAGTTCTCGATGTCTGCACGTCCGGGCCAACCAGCATGCGGGATACGCACGGCATCAATCACCAAGCCTTCCACCTCTAAGGATTTTGGTGTTTGATTAAATGCCAATTTAACACTGGTCACTTGAGGCAATATTTGGTTCGCACCACTCAAAACACTCAGTTCTGTGACCGCTTGCTGTGGCGCAATGAGCTGAGTGTTAGGGTATTTTAGTAAATACTTCAACACATCGTCTGCAGCAAAGTGATCGCCGTGGGCATGGCTGATGACAATAGCCGTTAAGTTATCAAAAGGGGGAGTACCACTGAATATGGCCTGTTGAGTATACTCTGGTACCAACTGATAAATACCAAAGGCTGTGTGAAAAAACGGGTCAAACAATACTTTTTTATCTCCGTTTGTTATCAGTACTGCTTCATTTGCCACATAAGTGACAGAAGTTTGATGGGCCAGCACCTTAGAATGAATGCATATTATTAACCACACCAAGACAACTACTTTTATCATTAATTTTTCCTTTATTAAATTTTTTGATAGCTTTTATTTGCTCCACTCAGTTTAGCTAAAAACTTGCACAGACATTATGACATCTCAACATAATGTTTGGCTTCTAGTAAGTCACCTTGAAGGAAAAGCTCTTCTAATAAGATGGCAAAATCATTCGGTTTTTGAAAACCTTCACTCCCAGCTTATTATTTTAATTTGTGAAAACCTGAAGTGACAAACCTGAACGGCTTGCCAAATTAATTTTCAATCTTATAGTTAATGTAATAGAGTATAAAATGTACAGTTACACATTTAAATTGCTCAATTGTAGTTGACAATTTACAAGGAGTTTTAATGAGCAGTAACCTTATAAGCAAGAAGGATGATACCGATAAGGTGACAAGTGCAAAAAACGTGTGGGTGTTTTTTCGAAGTACCTACTCCACTTGGCTTATCTTTACATTAAGTCTCTGTATGACCTTCATTGCTTGGACAATCACCAGCAAATCTAGTCAAATTCATAGCCAAGATTTATTCACATTTGAGGTCGCCCAAACTCTTCGAG
>CAJQKX010000100.1 GCA_905479025.1 uncultured Paraglaciecola sp. | reverse complement strand
AAGGCGCGTTAACTCAGTCACACCAAAATTCTCTGTTGATGAAATCTCTTTCTCAACACCAACTTCAAGAGCGTAAGAAAGCAATTTATTGTACGTTGGAGCTATACCAAAGGCCGCATCATTGAAAAAGGAGATGTCTTCGTCTGGATGTTTCATTATTTCGGCCCATGACAACATCAACCCCGCCTTAAACCGCCAGTCACCTATAAACTCTCTTACGATAGGATGATCATAACTTTCAGCTACATTTATAAGATCCAATAAATCATTTAACAAAATGTTTTGGTACATGGGGCTCAACTCAAAATGTCCCCCATCTGAGAAGACTTGCTCTTTAAGCTGTTCGTTATAGATCTTGAGGCCTAAATTTAGCCAACGCTCAGATTGCTGCCCGTTAAAAAATAATCCTGCAAAAATCAAAGCCTTTGCATTTGCAAGCAAATGATTTCCAAGAAGATGGTACTCAATATTTTGACTAAGAATATGCGCTTGTAATTTAAGACTATGAAGCCAACGTGGCTTCATTTTTTCTCCGTTTAAGGCCCATTTAGTCCAATTTACTATTCGTAATGACAGAGGATATGCTTCCCACCCAACCCCATCCATTGGTGGATTACTATCAATCCAATCATCCACTAGTTCTCCGAGCCAGACATTTTTTCTTGAGTCAAAGGGCGCGCACAGATCATCAAAATAATGTAGATTGAAAAGCCATAGTAAATCTTGTTCACGATCGTTCCAATCGATTGAACATGAGTAATTATGGCGTTTATTGAGAAAGACAAAAATAGACTTATCAAGAATGTGAGATTCCGCAACTCTTACCTGATACCAATCATTTATAAGGTTACGTCGATCTATCAAATTTTGGGCAGAAGTATTAGTCGTTTTAAATCGTTTTAGGATACGCCGAATGATTTGGCCGAATTTTAAAAACCGTATGGTATGAAAATACTTAAAAAACATTTCAGTCATAATAATTTCAATAGAACATCACACAAAATGTGAAACAATGGTATCACTGACGGTCAAGTTTGTTAGATATTTCAATACAAATACGCGAAACTTCCAATAATTCAGCAATAGGGATTGGAGCCGCACCTCCATTTTCAATAGATTTCACAAAGGCATCAACACACTCAACTTGACCTTTTTGTTGAGACAACGAGGTTTTTTTTCTGAAACCTTTCCAACCATAGCCTTTAAGTTCTCTAAAATTATTTAACTGCAAAACTGCGCCATTACAAAAAACCTCCAGACGTTCTTTTGGAAACGATTGACCACCATTGCTCAAATAGTGGATTGTTCCAAGGGAGCCATCTAAAAATGATAACGTAATACTGACTTTATCATCTCGTGTCTCAACTCCGGGGACATCTCCAATTTTAGTAGCTGTAAACCCTACGATCTTAGAACCTACTATAAACCTCAACAAATCAATAAAATGGCAAGCTTCCCCAATAATTCTGCCGCCACCGACCCTAGAATCTTGAGTCCAGTGATCTTTCGCTATCTCACCTGCATTAATCGTTACCACAAAAACCTTAGGGACTGGCTGATTCAAAAGTAGGCTTTTGAGTTTAGAGGTGAAAGGGGAGAACCGTCGATTAAATCCCACCATTAACCGAGGTTTATTCGGCCCCAAACCGTTGTAGGTAGTTTCTATCTGATCAAGCTGCTCTAACGTAATTGCCAAAGGTTTCTCAACAAATATATTTTTATTTGCTTGAAGAGCAGCTATTACCTGATCGGCATGAAGATCATGCCGCGTAGCAATAATCGTGGTATTAATACTTTCGCTCTCTAAGATAGATGCCTCATCAGTCGAGGCGACAAAAAACTCATTTTTACTACCATGAATACGCGAATTCAAGCCTGCACTTGTAACCAGCGTCTGCAATCGCACATTCTTTCTTCTAAACGCAGGAATCAGCACCCTTGATGCATAATTTCCGGCTCCCATAAAACCAGCAACCACAGTCTGCCCAGCTTGGAGGGGCAACCTTTCTCTTAGTTCTATTTCATTAGATTGCACGGATGCCTTCGTGTCCCCGTAGCTAAGTAAAATTCCTAAGGCATCCGCGCTGTCCAAATAATTATATGCTGTGGTAGCATCACCCAACTCAAATCTATGAGTGATAAGAGGTTTAACGTCTAAGTTACCATCAGAGAGCATATCCAAAACAGCTTCAAAATTTCTTTGTTCAGTCCAACGAACAAAACCAATAGGGTAGTCATTTCCACCTTCCTCATAACTAGGATCATATCGCCCTGGCCCATACGAACATGAAACTTGGAAGCTAATTTCTTTTTCGTAAAGATCTGCTCTAGACAACTCAAGACCGACGACCCCTATTAATACAATTCGACCTCTCTTCCTCAACATATTGGCGGCTTGGCTCATTGGTTCACTACTATCGGTCGAGGCTGTAATTAAGACTGCGTCTACTCCTCTTCCACGAGAAAAACTCTTAGCGACTGTAATTGGATCTTCTTTGCAACCTAAATTGACAGTTTGTGCTCCAAATTTTTGGGCGAGTGCACACTTATTCGCATCATAATCTATGCCTAACACTCGACAACCATTTGCTCTCAAAATCTGAACTGCTATCAATCCGATCAACCCTAAACCGGTGACAACAACGGTCTCTCCTATGCTTGGGGATATTAAACGAATACCCTGAAGGGCAATTGCACCTATCACGGTGAACGAAGCTGATTCATCGTCTACGTTATCAGGAATTTTGGCACATAAGTTTTCTGGAACTCGCACAAAGTCCGCATGCGCACCATTAGATACAACACGCTCGCCGACCACAAAATCGTTTGAATGGGAGTCAACTATCACTCCTGCATTACAATAGCCTAATGGTATCGGCTGATTCAATTTACTTTTCACAGAGTCAACAGTTGCGAGGACCCCATCGGTTTTTATCTTATCGAGTACCTGTTTAACCTTATCCGGTTGCTGTCGCGCTTTTGCTAAATAATTTGCCTTTCCAAAATCAACAAGCATTCTCTCAGTCCCTGCCGAGACAAGTGATATATTCGATTGTATGAGCAAATTTCCAGCTAAATTTTGAGGAGTAGGAACTTCCACGACACTTGTATTACCATTCTTTAGACTCTGCAAAATTTGACGCATTTTATACTCCTAGAAACTTAGCTTACTAATGTGGACCTTATTTTACTGAACCAATGAAACGTTGTATGGCTAATCCAATTAGCCACGCTCTAGAGACACGATTGAAAATCGCTTACTCAACTGTATTCTGCTTCAAAGGCGACTTTTAAACTTCGTAAGCCTACTTATTACTAATTCATATTTTTCACTAAAAGACGGGTAGCTTATAAGAACAGCCCTATACTTCCCCTTAAAAACAAAGAGACTTCCAGCAGCACATCCGGCCACCCCAAAAGTCTCAATTAAATAACCAATATCATCGAGGGAAGAAGCGCCACCCAGAAAAGTGACGGGGACAGTTATATACTTTTTGATAAGCGCTACCAATGCAAGGTCATAGCCATTTTGCATACCATCCCTATCTATCGAATTTATTAGTATCTCGCCTGCGCCATATTCCTGAAAAGTTTCAATCCAATGGCTTAATGAGCCCTTGATCTTCTTTTTTCCATTATTTATATAAATCTCATAACCTTTAAACATCGATTTTTTAACATCTAAAACACAGACAATACTTTGGCTCCCAATAGCTTCAGATAACTGTCTTATCATCAGAGGCGTCTCCAATACCGCGGAACTGATGGCAACTTTTTCAACTCCAAGCTGGATGATACGCTCCGCTTGCCTAACAGTTTTAATCCCTCCTCCATAACATAGAGGCATGCGAGACTCATTAGCTAACTTTTCAATTACTCTGTAGTCTGGCTCCATTCCTAAACGGCTTGCATCGATATCGATAACTAAAAGTTCATCCACTGATTTTTCATTGAAAATTTTGACTGCATTGATGGGATCACCAACATACTTGCCATCAGTGAATTGCTTAGTTTTGACGAGCCCGGAATTATGGAGCAACAAACAAGGTGATACTCTGGGTCTTAACATAACTAAATCTTCGCAAAATTAGTTAAAAGCTTAATACCATTACTTAAGCTTTTTTCAGGATGAAACTGAAACCCATAGACGTTAGATGATCTAATCGCACAAGCGAAGCTCTCACTATAGACAGAACAACCAATAATAGAGTTACGCTGATCAGGGAGAAATGCATAAGAATGCAAAAAATAAAAACCTTCTTTGAGGTTGATGCCCTCCCAAATGTTATCTTCGTGCGGAATACTTACCTCATTCCAGCCCATATGTGGCAGTACCATTACTTCGTTATTTGTTTTCCTCTGTAATTTTTCGGTGACCCCATAAATATATCCAAGGCCATCTAAGTTACCTTCAGCACTTGCTCTTCCGAGCATATGCATACCAATACAAACACCTAATAAAGGGATGTTTTCTTCCATAACCAAATAATCTAATTTATTCCTTAATCCAGAATTATTGAGTTTTCCCATAGCAGAGTCGAAGGCGCCTACACCGGGTAAAATAAGCTTACTTACAGATTCATAATCTTGAGGAGATGAAACCGCCTTGGCCGGCACACCATTTAGATAAAAAGTGCGCAGAAAGGCACTTACGTTGCCTACGCCATAATCCAATACTCCGATCAACGTTTTCCTCCCAGTTCTTTGCCAAAAAACTTAAGCACACGGGTTCCCAATTCGTATAATTGTTCCTGATTGGCATAATCTTTATAGGTTCTGTTAGGAAGC
>CAJQKX010000099.1 GCA_905479025.1 uncultured Paraglaciecola sp. | reverse complement strand
TTTTAGTTGCCCTGATAGCCAACTTGCACCATTATAAGAAGCTAACAAAACTAAGCATTTTTTTCTTTTGTCATTCATTCAATCATCATCATCATCATCATCATCATCATTTAAAGTCTTATCGACGTTCCGATAATTAAAAAAATCAATGTTAGCCAATATCAATCTAAACGTGAATATTCCTAGGAAAAAGGGATACACCTGGCATATATTTTGGATAACTTATCAACTACTTGAGCCCAGGATAAATAATAACTATCTTTTAGCGACGGTGCATAAGCGCTAGAAAAGGCATTTTGCAGCTGAAGCAAAACATCTGAGGTAGTACAATCTGGATGTAAGCTCAACACATCACCTTGGAAATAATCAAAAATAGCTGAGCCCTCACTTACAATAGGCTTACAGCCCAACGTAACCGCTTCAAGATCAACTTGAGAAACCACTTCAAAGTACGAGTTAGAAAGGGATACCTTGGCATTTAAATATATTTCTTGTAGTTCATCATAATCTTTTTTTCCGACATAGCTTAAGTTTTTTCCTGCATTTACCGTATCCACAAAAGAATCAAAGTAACGAGCATGATTATCATTTTCAGCACCTACAAAAACGACCTTATAATCCGTCATAGAAAGAATTTTCGCGAGCTTTACCTGATTTTTTCTAGGTTCAACTCGTCCTACCACTAACACATCAATCTCCCTATCCCTACATGGATTTAAATGACATGCATCATACGTTATTCCATTTTGAATAATTCCGAAATCCCCTTTCTTTACTACAATATCGAAATCATTTTCCAAATGTTCTTTCTCCTGAAGCGAGAGAGGTAGGACATAACGAGACTCATCTATCAATTTCTTATTTATGTTATTTGGAGAAAACAAGAAAGAGCTAATATTATCAAGGGTTCTATATACAATTAATTCTTTTGCTAAAGCTTGAATATACGTTAACAGGGATAAACCGATAATTTTTTTTAAAAACCCATCGCAATGATATTTATCTGTATAATAATGCGAATGGTGGATTGTTGAGAATATCAAATGGAAATTATTTTTTTTAGCCCATTTAAAATACCTTAAGTTCTCAAAAGGGACTTGTGTATTAAATATGTGAACAACGCCACCTATTTCAGGCTTATCCGGTAATTCTGATGGAGAATTAAAGACTGAAGAACTAACGCCAATTCTGGCCAGGCCATCGACATAACGATCAACCTTTAGAGAATCTCCACCCTTTTTCGAGCAAGCATCTCTTCTCAAACAAAAATATATGTGCATCATTCACCCTTTCTAAATCGATATTTTATAGTAGCGCTGATGATTACTAAATAACTAAAAAAAAGTGGCACCACCGTATTTAGCAAATCACCTCTTACCAAATTAGTCCCTCTACAGAAAAAAAGTATTCCTAAAATAAAAAACAACCCCCCTTTACTTAGAAATTTATCAGAAATCCAAACCAAAACACAAAGCAGAAAACTTGCAAACACAAATCCGAAATCCCCAAAATTAATATATGACTCCCCAAGTAAAGATGTTGTAATTTCGGCCAAACCACCATTTGAAAATCTAACTGGGAAAAGCTCCTCTGTAAGATAATTGTTCCCTGACTCTGGCTTATCAGGCCATACGCTTCGAGGAACTAAAAAAGTAAGTGCTGAAAAATACGTCCCCTTACGCCCTAAATTTCTCTCTACTATAATAATGCTCGAATCAAGTGATATTGAATCTGCAGATATAAATAGGTTTATATCCTCTTGATCGCCCCTAGTCATATCTCGATATGTTATCGCTAAATACACAAAAGCCATCAAGAGAAGCCCCACAGCCGCCAACCCCTTCAATGGAATCGCTTGATAGCCTTTTTTATTTAATTTGACCAAATATATATACATGACAGCTGGCAATAAAATACTTAACATCAAAGTCGACCTGCTCCCTGTTAACGTCCCCAAAAAAACAAGAAGCAATAGCGCCAAAAAACTAAACCACTTAATCCTTGAACTTGATGTATGAAAATAATTAATGAAAAATAATATTGCCACTGCTGGAAGTACATATAGAACAATTAAAGCTAAAACGTTATCCTCGAAAAACACCTGCCTATTAATTAAAATTTGTGCAACATCAGAGACATCAAAAACAAAAAATGTAAGGGCGATTACTAGCAACAACCAAATAACCGCAGCGGAAAATATATTTTTATCAATATTTAAACCACCAGAACGACTCAAATTGGTTTTCTTCCCAAGAAAAATGTTGAAAATAGAGAGCAATCCTATACAAGCCGTAGCCTGCAGCAGCACAATTATCATTGAATGAATTGAGAAGCTGGCTGAATCAATCGACTGAGAAAAATACAAACTTCCATGCTGCAATGTGAAAATAGCATCAACATGGTAAGAGCTCACTACAACCAAAGACATCCAAAGAAATGGAATAGATCTTCTAATTAAAAATGAAGCAAGTATGAAAAAAATTGTTAGAATTGTCAGTCCATAGATCAACACTTCACTTATCTCTTATTCAAAATTAAGAAAAATAAATATAAAATGGATAAAAGACCAATTAAATATAAGCTGAAAACAAATCTAATATCAAAATCGAGAATATAATATTCACATGCCGCCATGCAAAATAGTCCCGCTCCGGTTAAATAAACCCACAATGAGCGGCCCTTGCAATGTAAATATGAAGAAAAATAAGGGGTAAGAGCTGCCGCCAATGAACAAGCAATAAAGAATTGGTAACCATCGAAAATCATCCAACTTAAAAAAACTACCGTGACGCCCATCATATATAAAAAAGTCATTCTACGGCTTGGGAACAATTCAGAAATCTCACTCGACTTGGCTCTAAAATCTGCATAAATATAGTTCGTTATAAAAAAACCTGAAACCGCAACCATAATTGAATAAAAGATAACTGCCTGGTTCACATGAACAAATCCTATTGATTCAGAATATGCAGCCCTTATCAAATTTACATCATTTCTATAAATAAGGGGAAGGGCGAGAGCGATTAACCCAACCCCTAAATCCTGCACAGAAACACTTTTACTAAAATTATAAAACTGCTTATCTCCTAGAAGTGCTGATGCAATTAAATTGAAAAATAGAATAATCAAAAAATTAATTTGGTCTAAAAATGCCATTAAAAATATGGCCACACCGAAAAATAAATTTCTCATGAAAAGAAATAATTGAAACTTCCATCTATCTCTTGGCATTAAAAATCTTATCACAGAAGAGGCGAAATGATATCCACAAACAACGCCAACAATAACTATCAAAAAAATATCATCTAGATTAAAAAAATAAAGAATTAACCCTAAAAAAGCCAAGCACCCATACATTATCCAAGATGGTAATTTCACATTAGAAACATTATTCTGTATCAATGCAGTTTGACCGACCTGGACACCTGTCAAAAAAATTGAAATTTGGACAACTGTTTTTTTAGTTATTATATTCATCTCAGCCAAGCCGCCATAGACCAACAAAAACAAATAAAAAATAATGGCATTCAAAACAGCAAAACTGAAGAAAAAAACCTGTGTGTTATTTCGAAACACAATTTTTTTTCACATCTTTATCTACAAATGAATTAGCACCGATCACTGCTGCACCACCAATGTTAACAGCCCCGACAATAGTGCAATTAGGATAAATAAGAACATCATTCTCTATCTTTGGATACCCTTTTTTAAACCCTAACGTTACCCCCTGATATAGAGTAACCCTGTCCCCGATGACCACACCAGTACCTATTACAATACAAAATGGATGTGGTAGTTTTAAACTGCTACCTATTTTTACTGATTGACCGACATCAATAGAGTGTTTTGCTACTAATAGATTCCTTATGATTACATGAATAATACCTTTTGAATTTGCAGCCAACCTAACCAAAAGGCATGCATGAATAGATGGGTTAAGTAAGCTCTTCGCAAAAATAAAAAAACTTAATCCCCCATATTCCTGCCTGATATCACTGATTAACAATCTCAACATAAGTAATGCTATAACCTTGAACTCTTAAAAGATAAATAGACCTTTCTCAATGAGCAATCTCACACAAAGCGAAAATCCACCTTAATTCTCTTGATTAAAAACCTGCAACACCCGCCGCACCTAATGCCATCCGATAAAAAATATTCGACACACTGCCATTCGCTCTT
>CAJQKX010000098.1 GCA_905479025.1 uncultured Paraglaciecola sp. | reverse complement strand
CAACCCATAAAAATGCAAAAACCCAATCCAGCAGAGCCAAATCGGGTTAATAGTCGAGGTTAATCGATTGTCCGGTTTAGCTGGTATTTTTAAAGCACCCCGCAATCTGGATCAAATCGGTGCTGAAACATGATGTTAGCAAACTCTCTCATAAAAGTAACCCAAATCTAGTGACAACCTCGATCTAGCCCTAATTTCAGTGACTTCGACCTACCTTTTTAAGCTAGCGTTAGGTGTACCAACCTCCACTAACTTTTAACGGGGTGATTAGCTTTATGTTCGTGAGAAGCTTTATGTTCATGAGAAGCTTTATGGTCATGTTCACTCGCCTTATTTGCAGAGGAAGCTTTAGCTGATGTTGAATAATGGTAATGATAACCACTACATAAGCCTTTTTTCTTTGAAGCTTCACTGCAATTGTGACCGCCTTTGGAGTCTGTACGACCACTATGAGCGATTGAGTAACTTGCCATCACAGCAAGTACTAAAATAAGAGAAATTTTAATAATCTTTGACATAGTGAAGTCCTTTCTAATATGTGGGTGTAATGTCAGTATAGTATCCACATCTAACAATTACAAAAACATTGAAATCTTTTTTACAGGCTCAAGAACCTTCGTAAACCCGCACCTCGATCTAGCCCTGATTTGACTAGATGGGGTATTAATAGATTATTAAAGTAATTCGGAAGTAATCGTGATTTAATAAAACTCCAATCCACCGTGCATTTGGATGGAAAATCCTGTACAAACGAATGTGTTCCGAGTATGTTTAGTGGTACTAATAAACGAGATGGAGATCTAGACAATGACTACAACAAAAATGTTCGGTGTTATATCAGTTTTGGTACTATTTCTTGGTGGTTGTGCGAGCGCACCAGTAGTGGAAATAAAACCCTTTGACAAAACAGTGAGTTTCGAGGGTGATTTTGATCAAGCATGGTCTAGGTTAGTTAATTTTCTGAGTACCAATGATGTTTCAATTGGAACGATCGAAAAAGATAGTGGCCTAGTTACACTGTCTGGAGACAACCTTGGAGGATCTCTTCTCGCGGCTTACTGCGATACCACTGTCCCGTTCATGTGGACACTCACTGGAGGCAAAGCAAAAGGCTCAGTGCTGATGACTGACGATAGCGGTTTTGTGACAGCCACAGTTAATGTAAAATTCATGAAAACTATCATGTTCCCAGGGTATGGCCAAAACCCACCCACATATCGAACTGATCAGTGTACTTCTCGAGGAGCTTTTGAGACCGCTGTTCTAGGTAGTCTGCAATAGATAATGCGTAAACATGCTTTAGCATCTAATACCAACTTTATTAGCTTATTGTTGGTGTTAGTTGCGCTCTCTTTCCCTAGTATTGCCTCAGATGTTTTTGAGGTCGATATCTTAAATGCATCAAAAAAATTATCTAAAGAAAAAATTCCTAGACCTATTGTTCGAAGCGATGACTTTGGGAGAGAGCTAGTAGAAGATATCCATTTTAAAATTTTTGATGTTGTCAAAAACATATGCAAGGAAGAGAGAATTGAACCAAAAAATTGTAGATGGAATTTAAGAGTTCAAAGAAACCCTGAGTTCAATGCCTTTGCCACCAAATCCAATCAAATAGTTATTTCCTCTGGGCTAATTGATAAAATAACATTTGAAGACGAGCTAGCATTTGTTGTTTCACATGAAGTCGCTCATCATTTGCTAAATCATATCCGTAAAAAGCGCAACGTGATTTTTACAGGGGCAATCCTAGGAGGCCTTGTATTCAGTGATGTAACGGGTGGATTGTTATTATCATCAATAATTAACCAATCAAACTCCAGAGAGTACGAGTCCTCCGCGGATAAAATAGCGTTACGTATTATCTCTCTGGCAGGATATGATATCCGAAAAGCGAAGTATGTTTTGATGCGAATGTCCAAAATGGAGCCAAGAATAACCTCGAGGTTTTTACAATCCCATCCAAGCGGAATTGAACGTCTAGTCTTGTTCGACAGGATGGCCCAAGAAATATGAAATTTTTGAACTTTATTTTCCTGATGTTGGTCAGTACCGCTTACGCGGAAAAAATCTCTTTAGAATGTAAGGCGTTTGATTTTGAGATAGAAAACCAATTGAACAGGCCTCTGCAACAGGGTAGTGTGAGATACGTAGGTCAAACTCTGGCTGGCTTTCTTGATTCAGATGATTACTCTCTTACGATAACCACTGAGTGCAAAGGCAAAAAAGAGGAGGCTATTTGTTTGAATCTCACAGATAGCCATTATTGCACTAAGCCGAATGACGTATTTAAATTCAGAGGGCTAAGAGATGACGGATCCATCGCAATGATTTCCGATAGATGCGATGGGAGCTGGACGAAATATCAATTGATAGGAGAAAGCTCAGATGAATTAAGCACCAAAGCATATATGGAAGAGCGAACATTTTTTCAATTAAAAAATCAGATTCAATCAGGAATAAATATTGAAAGAGATAAACCAGTCTTATTAATAACTGCTAAGGACAACATAACTTTTGATGCCAAGTTAGTAAGTT
>CAJQKX010000097.1 GCA_905479025.1 uncultured Paraglaciecola sp. | reverse complement strand
GCCCTAGATACCCCTGAGAGCCGCTGAGAAGCCCTGTGAGAGCCTTGTGCGCCCGCTGCTATAGATTATTAGGTAGCTGCTATTATGGGCTGTTCTGGGCCTGCTGTGGGGGGCTATAAAGATAATTTCCAGGGTGCGGCAAGCTTAATAGACATGGCTTACGAATAAGTGCTCGCGTGTTCATCGATGATCAAAACCAATAGCGCTTGTTGTCAATGATTTGGGGGGCTAAGCGCTTGGGTTACACAACGTCTGAAATTTAATTGGCCAAAATCTTTTCTTAGTGATAATCGTTGGCATGAAAGTTGCTAATTTTCTTTGAAGATAGAAGGACATGATATGAAATTAAGTAAACCATACATAACTATCAGTTTTGTGGTCTTGTCCGCCTGTGGTGGTAGCGGAACTTCTATGTCGACCACCTCAGCTGGGTTGGTTTCTGGGAATTACGACAATCTGCAAGCGGCAGGATTGAATGTCTTTTCAAGACGATACGCAGAGGCAGAGACATTTGTGAGTAATCTTCCTGCTGGCTCGATGACCTACAACGGGGTTGCTGCGTTCACAACTATTGAAGCGCAGGCTCCAGGTGCCGTGCCAGCAATTAGCGCGACAGACGGGACAACTGCTGATGTTAACAGTACGTTCATATCGGGAGTTCCTGATGATGCCACGACAAAGCCAGATAGCCTTGCACGCATTCAAGTAGACGTCAACTTTACAGATAAAATTGCGTCAGGGACGATCGATAATATTCAGCACAAAGACGGTTATTCAATCGCCGGAAGCCTCATGATCAAGAATGGTGTTTTGACCGGAAATGAGTTGGAAGCGAAGTTTGTTGGAAACGTGAATGAAGAAGGCTTTCCGCACCTTTGGGAAGGTGATTTGAAAGGTATTTTCGTCGGTAGCTCCGCACAAGGTCTTTACGGCGACTTCTCGAACGCGACCGCAGCCTCCGCAGCGCTATACGGCGGTTTTGTCGCGGACACTGACTAGAATAATTTCGACCTCTGGTGGATTTGTTGGAACAAAATAAGCTTAGTTTTACAACAACCAAATATATTTTGGCAGGCTTCGGGCTGTCATTTTTTTTTACAACAACTGCCTACGCTGCATGTTATGTCGACGGTGTTAGTGGACGCTTGGTTAACTATTGCGCATTAGATAAAATACAGGGCGCAACGGTTGATGTGCGCACTGCTCAAATAATTGATTATAAACTTAAGCTAGAAGGCAGTACACGTGGTTTGGGCTTCCCCTCACGTGTTAAACCTCACTCCGTATCAAAATCCTTGTACCCAACCTTGTCTTACTCAGACAATATCAACGGTGGAAATTCACCTGAACCAATGGTGCTGGGCAATCTCACATTTAATGGCGAAGAAGACTTATATCGCAAAGAAGGAATTGTAGCAGGTGTTGGCGCTGTCTTAAGTGGACGTTATATTCATGCAGAAGGCAAATATCTCACCTACGGTGTAAACGCCAGTTATGCCAAAAGTCCCAAACATAGCTTGGGTATAGCAACAACAAGCGCAAGTGTTTCAAGTATCAACCATATCAAAAACTGGTGGTATTTAGATGTACATGTAAACACTAGTCGAGTGCGCAAAGATATTACGAACGATAAAAACAGTAATCTTACCGTTGTAACCTCCAAAGTATACTCAAGTGGGGACAACACTTACAGCGAAGCAAGTCTTGGTGTTAATCGTTACTTTGCTGAGGCATACAATCAAAATCAGCTTGTTTTGAGTTTTGATACTATTCACCCAGGCGGAGTACACAGTGCAATTGACGTTACTTTTGGCGAAGCAATAGAAAATCAACTTGCAACGAAATTTTTATTACGGGCAAAAGTGATAACAAAGCTGGCAAACAAACCCCTCACCTTGTCTGCAAGTTACGCTGACGCAGATGGAGGGATGCTGCTTGGATTTGAACGCAGCGAAGAGACATACTCAATAAGCGCGACATACCCCTTGTGGCGTAGTTTAACTGCAAGTGTTGGCCACAGAACTACTAACAGCACGATTGACTACTTTGATGTGAGTACGCCAACTTTTGGCATTCAGTTCTCTAGCTTTAACTTCTGAAGAATATTGGTTTTAACTGAAGCTTTACGGTTAAATCAGCTTTGAAATTAGATTTTTCTCCCTTTCTTAAATTATCTTGCATAGCCTTGGCCCAACAAGTGTAACCTCAAGTGTCACTCCAGAGGGACACACCCAAAGAACCTTCCGTTGACGGGAACTTTCAAACAGATGATCTTACAAAATTCCACTGCCAACCGCAGGTTTTCGGACGCCCGAATTGGCGGGATCACTGTTTATTTAAAATCTAAATGTATCCCCTAGGGGTCACAATAAGACTCCCCTTATTCTAAGCCTCCTGAGTGTAATCCTTGGTGGGGCTTTTGCGCAGATAGATCGGCCGTTTAATCTACGTCACTAGTATATTTTAGCCATGGATGCTTAGCTTTATTTATCTCTTTAAAGCGAACATCAACAGCAACACCACCGTAACTACTTGATGATACATCACCCTGCGAATGTCCTGTGTAGAAGTCATTTATTTCTTTCGACACACCTGCATTGCGTAAGATTTGCTTAAGGGTTTTTCTAAAGCTGTGCGCACTCTTTCTTGGGTGAGGAACAAGTTCCTGTAGCGTTGGGTTAATAGCTCGACCTGCATCGTGACTACAAAGGCCATCTGCATTGATCTTGTAACTAAACAGGCGACCACTAGCTTTGGGGGGCAACGGGACATCATTATGTAATGGCACTATACGTGACGAGCCTTCGTTCTTTACCCTAACTTTTTCAGTAGCTGTATCAATCAAGCTAAAACAACGCATACCTTGGAAACCATCATAGCTGTCATCAAACCTTTCCCAAGTTAGACAGCCCACCTCTGTGAGCCTCATCCCTGTTGTTACTAAGAGTTGCAATAATAACCGTTCTTGGGGCTTCCAGCCGTACTTAAATATGGTGTGTAGCTCATCTGTGGTATAAGCTAAGTGGTTTTCAGGAGGTAACCCTCGTCTTGTAATATCGATGTCAGAAAAAGGATTAATCTTTACGTATCCCTTTTGTATGCAAAACTTAAAGAAGTTCCTACATGCCCAGTTATTATCCTTGATTACCCTAGCTGAGATAGTGGGCTTTGCTTCTTCTTGTTGATCCATAAAGCTATAGATAGTCAGCGGCTCAACTTCTTGGAGTGATAGATTTCCAACAAGATCAACAAACCTTGTAATACCTCTCTTCAATTTATTCTTTGTGTCTACCTTATCGTACGCTTTATCAAGGTAAGCATAATATTCATCCAAACATGAGCGTATAGTTGAAACACTCTTTGCTTTGACACGTCTTGGTCTAGTAATGGCTTTACTTGGAAAAGGGGAAACGTCCGCTATGACTGTCGGCATAGTCAGGTTATTATCCAGAACACTGATGTCGATCCCAGTTAACTCAGCTTCAAAAACAGGTGGCTTTTTACCTTGCTTGAGTGCTGCTGCAGTCAATAAATCTTGCCAGAATGACTGAGCTATATTTGACTGATGCTGAATTAATACAGACTGCTGCCGTAAAGAAAACATGCCTGTTATGTTCATTCTATCTTTTATCTGAGTTAGAGTATGCGCATAACTTTCTGGTGGTTCTGTATCTTCGTAAATAGCTTTTTGGAGCAAGGCCAAATCAGGAAGAACAGCTAAGTTTGTTTCTGCATACTCTGGCTTTCCTTCCCTGCTGTCTTGCGCCAATTTAGCCAAGGTATCTAAATCATTCTTCATGGCGACTAATACATCATAATCTGTATCGGGGATTAGGTCAGGAAAGCTACCGTTCTTATAATCAAGTTCAGTAGCTGCTTCATAAATGATTTTAGTGGCATGAAAATTCGCAGTCGCATCACCTCTATTAGCATAGGCTTTTTGTGCTTCATCGAACTCTTTATAAATCTTGTTGCCAAGGTCGTGCTTCATACGCTCCGCAATTGCTCTGTCTGGCGTCCCTGTAGATTTAGCCCTGTTTGAGGTGGTGCCACTGCCGTTACCAAAGCAATGCCTTATCTGAGTGGGAATAGACACTCTGACTGACCATTTGTTACGCACCCAAACAATTGTCGGGTTCGGATAATCTTTCCATGTCAACTGATCCACTATATCCACCTTGTAGTGACATCTGTAGTGACATTTATAGTGACATAGGCCAGTAAAACAAGGAAAACCTTAGAAATAAAGGGGTTAGATGGTGGGTGATAAGAGACTCGAACTCCTGACATCTTCGGTGTAAACGAAGCGCTCTACCAACTGAGCTAATCACCCCTGATGCGCTTGTTATCCAAAGCATGAATGTTTCGCAAGAGGCTTTAAGAAAATTTTCGCCAAAAGCTAGCCCTTGATTAATCGCAGTCAAGATCGCCCGTATTGTAGCGCCTCCGCCGTGGTAGGCTAACCCTACAACCCACGGGCATTCCACCGTCCAAG
>CAJQKX010000096.1 GCA_905479025.1 uncultured Paraglaciecola sp. | reverse complement strand
TTAAAACAGCAAAGTGGTGCTAATAAAGTGGTTATTTGGGGCTTATGTGATGCCGCGTCTTCTGCACTTATTTATGCAAAGAAAAAAAATTGTGACGATTTGGCTGGCATGATCCTGTTAAACCCCTGGGTGCGTTCTGAGCAAGGTGAGGCTAAGGCCATTGTTAAGCATTATTATCTTAATCGCCTTAAAGAACGGGCTTTTTGGGCTAAGGTTTTTAGTTTTAAGTTTGATATTAAATCGTCCTTGCAGAGCCTTAGTGGCAATTTATTAAAAATGTCTGTAAAAAAAACTGACGCTCAAACGAAAAACGAGATGAAAACGACGGGTGAAAATTACATTGAGCATATGTTAGAAGGTTTGAAAACCTTCGATAAACCGATCATGCTGATCATCAGTGGGGATGACCTAACAGCGTCTGAGTTTATTGATTTAACTGAATCATCGAAGGACTGGAAAGGGGCAGTTGCCGCGAAAGTAAGCCAGCGTGTCACTATCACCGGTGCAAACCATACGTTTTCTTCTCAACAGTGGCGTAACGAAGTTGAAGTCGCGAGTTTAGAATGGGTCAGGGGGCTTAATCATCGGCAATAAAGCTTGTCTGCATATCATTTAAAGGGATGTTTTTATTGTTAATATTTCTTATCCATGCGCCGTCTCGGGCCTTAATTCTCCCTTGATATTGGTTGTTTTGTATTGTTGCGGTGGTAATGGAAAATCTGGCATCTATGCCCAAAGAGTTAAGTAATATATTGTCCTTAATCATACTGTCAGGGGCTTTGTTCAGGTAAATACTCACGTCATTTTGGCAGTTAAGGATGAGATTATTTTCAATAACACCATCTTTGTGTTCGTAATCACAAACTGCATCCTGACAAAAAGCTTTAGCGGTTCCCCCGCCGCCCAGGGAGAGTCCTATTCTTATGTCCAAAAATGATTGGTGGGGCACGTTCCAGGCACAATTGACTACATTACCTACTATTTTCCCCCGTTGGCTGGCCCCCTTTAGAAAAGCGCCATAACTTACGGTAAAATTATTTTGCTCTTTCAAGGCAAAATCTGCGATAAAATTATTTTCAATCAGCCAGTCATTACCACCTACAACATCAATTGGAGTAACAGGATTCTTAGTTTTACGTGGGCTTTGATTATAAAAGTCGTTGTGGCGGATTGTAATATTGTCAGGAAAATCGCCTCTCCTGCCGTTACTCTTAATATGGGCATTAAAGTTGATAAAGCGGTTATTGATGATCTCGGTATTATCGGCATTGCCGATAAGGTGAATGCCATGCTCGCAGTTGTTGTCGTATCGACAGACACCTTCAAATATTAAGTTATGGATTGACCAATGGGGTTGCGTCAAATACAAGCCTTCAACAGAGTCTAATTGCAATAACACGGAACCAAAGGTCTCAGCCATCAGGATGATTTTTTGTGTTGACGTTCCTGAATGTTTAACTGGGAATCGTTTACCAATGAGCTTATAAACGCCAGGTGCAATCCAGATAATATCTCCCGCTTTTGCCAAATTAAGCTGTCTTAAAAGTTGACTCACATTTTTTACTTTTATGATTTTGTAACTGTTTTTTCCAAATTCAGGTGTCAGGACTAGTGAAGGTGTAGCTCCTACGATGGCATCGTTTTTTTGATAGCTGATGTTATGAGTTCTTGGAGAGTATTGCAGTATATGTTCAGCATATTTTAGTAGGTGCTTTCTTACCCCGGAATTTTTATTCACATTTAACGCCACATACTTGTTTGCTTTAAGGCCTAGTTGGTATAAAACTACTGACGTTTTAGCGTAATAAAAGGTAAAAACTATAAGCGTTGGCACGATGAACGCCCCCAACCAATACCTTTGTTTTTTACTCATCATTTTAAAGCAATATTTCACTTACATGGGGATGCCCTAAAAAATCTTGAGGGCTGGCGGTTGGGCCGTAGGCGCCTGATTGAAACACCACTAACCAGTCTCCAAGTTCAGCTTCAGGCAGTGGCATTTTATCTGCTAAAGTGTCCAAAGGCGTACACAGTGGCCCAACAGCTGTCACTTTAATGCTGGCCGGAGCTACACCCATTTTATTGCCAATGGCAACGGGGTAATTCTTACGAATAACCTGACCGAAATTTCCTGAATTGGACAAATGGTGGTGTAAGCCTCCATTGGTCATTAAATAGGTGTGGCCACGAGAGGTTTTAATATCGGTGATACGTGAGGCGTATATGCCCGCTTCGGCCACTAAAAACCTGCCCAATTCGAAGATCAATTCAAGCTCGGCCAGTAAAGGATATTGCTTCAGCAATTGGATCAAGTTTTCTCCAATTGGTGCTAGGTCTAAACGCTTTTCACCTGGGAAATAAGGGATGCCGAGGCCACCACCTAGGTTAACCGTTTGGGTCGGCGCGGGGGTCATGTCCACAAGCTTTTGCGCCAGTGCGAAGGTATTGTTGTGAGCATCGATGATGGCTTCTTGCTTAAGATTCTGTGATCCCCAGTAGATATGAAAACCACGAAATTCAAATTGGCTGTAGTCTAGACCCGGCAAAATTTCAAAAAGTCGCTCTTCATCTATACCAAATTGTTTGGGGCCACCACCCATCTTCATCCCCGAGGCTTTTAACTCAAATGCGGGATTCACTCTAAAGGCAATAATAGCTTTGATATTTAACTCTAAGCCTATTGAAACGGCTCGTTCAAATTCACGTTCAGACTCAATATGTAAGGTAACACCTGACACGATAGCTGCACGGATTTCGGCTAATTGTTTGCTAGGTCCGGCAAAACTGATGTCACGGCTAGGCATACCAGATTGCAGCGCCAGTAACATCTCTTTTTGTGAGGCCACATCAAAACCTTCGACCCAGGGCCGCATGGCGTTTATTATAGGAAGGTAGGGGTTCGATTTGATGGCATAATGAAGTTTAATGGGATCAGGTATATGTTTGTGAAATAGGTCAATTTGTGCCTTTACCACTGATTTGTCATAAGCATAAAATACTTGTTTACCAAGTATGTCTGCAACGCCATCGAGGGTATAGCCGCCGATAAGGAGTTGTGCATGCTCAACTGAGAATTGGTTCATGTCTGCATGGACAGGTAATATTTTTTTCGTTGACATAATTTTCCTTAATTTTTCTTAATTTTCCTTAATTTCCTGCTTTAATCGACGTAAGCCAAATCGTTAGTTTGTATTATTTGACCGCTCTATTATGTCTAAAAAATAACTTGCTTACGTTTTAGTCGCGCTTACAAAAACTTATTTAGAACTCGTTATAGTTCGCAATCATATCGATGTAATACACCCACAACTGTGTTTTCTTCCAAAACAGGTAACACTGTAATATTGCTGAGGTTCATTTTTTCAATCGCAGGTTGAACTTTTTCACCAGGAGAAATGTGTTTAGGTTTCTTGGTCATCATATCAGCGGCACTGAGTAAATGAAATTTCTCGCCTTGCGTTTCCAAAAAGCGCCTTATATCACCATCGGTAATGATACCTAAAAAATTGTCCTTGTCGCCCACCATGGTCATGCCAAGTCGAGCAGAAGATATTTGCTTAATAATTTCATGAATTGTGGCGTCCTCAGGGACAAACGGTAAGTTGACGACGCGCATCACGTCCTTAACTTTAGTTAGCAGTTTTCTTCCCAAGCTGCCACCTGGATGAAACCGAGCAAAATTTTCTGGCTGAAATTTGCGACTTACCATAATGGCCAACGCAAATGCATCGCCCATAGCCAATGCAGCTGTTGTAGAGGAGGTCGGTGCCAACTGTAAAGGACACGCTTCCTTGTCTACACTTACATTCAGATGAAAATTAGAATTTTTTGCTAGTGTAGAATTTGGTTTGCCGGTGATCGCAATTATACAATTACCATTCTCGTGTAAAAAAGGTATCAGCCGAATTACTTCGTCGGTCTCACCAGAATTAGAAATGGCTACAAAAACATCATTAGTAGATACCATACCTAAATCGCCGTGTATTGCTTCAGCTGGATGCATGAAAAAGCTCGACGTACCTGTGCTGGCTAAAGTGGCCGCTATTTTTTGTCCTATCTGGCCAGATTTACCCATGCCACATATTATCACCTTCCCGGTGGAAGCCAGTACATGTTCTATGGCTTTTGAAAAATCATCTGTCAGTTGATTTTTTAATTGAAGGATCGCTTTCGCTTCAAGATCGAATACTCTCAATGCTTCACTTATGTGCTTGTTGGTCATATGTGTTATTCCGTTAAGTTAAATAATTACCAAAAACCTGTTTGTGTACATTGATTAAGAATGTATTGGTCAAGCCAATTGTGAAGATAGAAATAAAGTATGCTTTGTGGTGATAAATCCATAAATGTCTTAAGCAGAACATTTAAATATTAATAACTTAAAACAAATTCACCCAGTTCGAAAGAATATTATTATTTTAATCTACTCTTGTCACTTTATGTCCTATTACCTTATTAAATGATTGAGATTCTAGTTAATTTAGGTAAAAGTTAAGAAACGCTGAAGCGGTAATCTAATATGCTTCGAATATATTACCCATTGCTGTATTTTTCCTTCATTTCTTTGCTTAACTGACTGCGATCTACTTTGCCGTTTGGATTACGTGGCAGTGAGACTCGTATTTCCAGCCATTTTGGATGCATAAAATTGGGTAGGTTCTTTTTGCATTTATTCAATAGGTCCTTCTCAGATATTTGATGATTATCTTTGACTACGATTAACAGCACAATCGCTTGGCCTAATTCGAGATTACTGACCCCACAAGCAATGGCTTCTGCGACTTCTTCTGCCCCTTGGTAGCATGCTTCTTCTATTTCTACGGGGCTTACTCTGTAGCCTGATGTTTTAATCATTTCATCTTTGCGCCCAACAAAATAAAGGTAACCACAGTCATCTTTTTTTACAGTGTCTCCAGACCAAACCGCCATCTCGGTTAATACTAAACCGTTTCTTTTTACAGGCACGGGCTTGAAACGCTCGGCAGTTTTTTCAATGTCGTTCCAATAACCTAAGCTGACGAGTGGACCTCGATGCACCAATTCGCCAGGTTCGTTTGCTGCGCACTCTAATCCATCCTCACCCACGACCATGATCTCGGCATTGGGGATAGCTTTACCCATTGAGCCTGGGCGCTCGTCAACTTTGTCTGGAGGTAAATAGGTACTGCGAAATGCTTCTGTTAATCCGTACATCAAATAAGGAGAGGCATTTTTAAACGTTTCACGAATTTTCGCGAGAGTGACTTGTGGCATTGCCCCGCCAGTATTGGCGAAATAGCGCAGTGAGGATGTAGCTGATTCAGGCCAATTTACCTTCATCAATTGCTGCCAGAGGGGCGGAACGGCAGTCAGACCCGTTACTTGGTGTTTTTCAATGGTTTTGACCACATCTCCAGGTAAAAAATAATCCATTAACACGCAGCTCGCGCCGACAAAAAATGCCGTCGTTATTTGACTGAGACCGGCATCAAAACTAACAGGCAATAAGGCTAAAATAACGTCATTTTCATCGTTATTTAAATAACTCGAAACACTGTGGGCTCCGCATACCAAGTTTCTGTGGGATAACACCACACCTTTAGGTTTGCCCGTGCTTCCTGAGGTATACAGAATAGCCGCCATATCGTTCTCAACTCGGGACGCTTGCCTGAGCACTTCAGTTGATAACTCACTTAGCAGACTCAACCTAGCGTTTATGTCTGCTATCTCTGGTTCGGTGGGCAATTTGTCTATTAACACCACATGTTGTAAATCAGGACAATGATTAATTATGCTTGATAGGGCTTTTAAACGATCACTGCTGGTGATGAGAATTTTCACATTGCAATCATTCAGAATATGCTGAACTTGTAGCGCTTTTAAGACCGAATTTACCGGAACAAATGTGCCGTTTGCACGAGTGGCCGCAAACAGACTTATCACGGCGATCGGCAACTTAGGCAAAAAAACGGCTACTCTATCGCACCGCTGCAGGCCAAGCCCTGACAAACCGCAGGCTAATTCAGATATCTGCTCATCTAATTGCCTATAGCTGATATTCTGTTGTTTATAGATTATGGCTTGGTTGTTTGGCTTTACACTGGCTGTGTTAGAAACGAGTTCATCGAAAAAGGTTACCATCGTGGCGCTTATCTCTCTTAAGTGTTTTAAAGGTATTTCTTATTGCGATAAATAATGGAACAATAAGTATAATGACAATTGAGACAAACTCTGTCCACAACAAAAAGTAATAATACAGGGAGTAATAGAATGAATATAGTTGCTTTAGTGAAAGACATATTAATTGAAGCTCTGCAACTTTCCAGTGATAGTCATATGGATAAGGAAACCCCTTTATTGGGTTCTATTCCAGAATTTGATTCAATGGCTGTGGTAACCGTTTTAACTGCTATTGAAGAGAGTTTCGGTATTGAAGTGGATGATGACGAAATTAGTGCTGAGGTATTTGAAAGTTTTGGCACGCTTTGTAGTTTTGTTGAGCAAAAAATATAACCTTTGTGTTGTCGGTTTGGAAATTAAGGAAATGTTGTGAGTATTAACAAAGTATTATTGGTATTCGGTACCCGGCCTGAAGCAATTAAGATGGCACCTTTGGTGTTGGAATTGAAAAGTAGAAAAGGGCTCAATGTAGAAGTTTGTGTCACTGCCCAGCATCGAGAGATGCTAGATCAGGTTCTCGATTTATTTGAATTAAAGCCTGACTATGATCTTAACCTGATGCAACCAGGTCAAGACTTATACGACATTACCACTAAAGCCCTTATAGGCCTCAAAGGTGTATTGGAAACAAGCAAACCGGATCTGGTGTTAGTACATGGTGATACCACTACTACTTTTGCCTCTTCGCTGGCCGCATTTTATCAACGTATTCCAGTGGGGCATGTAGAAGCAGGCTTGCGTACTGGCAATATTTATAGTCCTTGGCCGGAAGAGATGAATCGCAAATTAACAGGCTCTCTCACCAAATTCCATTTCGCGCCGACCACAAAAGCTCAGAACAACCTTTCCCTTGAAAACGTCGATGCCGCTGATGTTTACGTCACGGGTAATACTGTCATCGATGCACTTGTTCAAGTGGAAAAGCGTATTGGGACAGATAAGGCTCTTAACAGCAAACTGTCAGCGCAATTCGATTTTCTCGATCCTAGTAAGAAACTCATTTTAGTCACGGGGCACCGACGAGAAAGCTTTGGTGATGGTTTTGAAAACATTTGTCAGGCCTTGCG
>CAJQKX010000095.1 GCA_905479025.1 uncultured Paraglaciecola sp. | reverse complement strand
AATGGCTGACAATTAATTCGCAGCCAATAAGGAGTGCCATTTTTATGGTAATTCAACATTTCTACGTTAATATTTTTTTCATTTTTAAGCGCTAAGCTGAACTCTTTGATGGTTTGAGGATCTGTATTTTTGCCTTGCAACACAGAGCCTGGGGTTAAACCTTTAACCTCGTCTAACGAGTACCCACTTATTTGAGTAAACATCTTATTGACCCACGTGATGCTGCCTTTTTCATCGGTAAATATCACAGCATCGAACGTTTCTTCAGCCACCCTGGCCAAGGTTCGATTGTTTTTTAGACTTTGCTTAAGATTCTCTTCAACAGTAAAGTTCTCAGTTAGAACGCAGTTTACGCCAATGATTTTGCAGACCTGTCCGCTGCTATCGATTATCGGATGCCCGTAGGCCCTTATATAGCGAACTTGTTTGTCTGCTGTCATTATCCTAAAAGCGGTATCAAATTTTTTCTTTTCCTCGATCGTTATCCCAATTGTTTCTAATGCTTTCTGTTTATCTTGTGGATGTAATGAGTTGTTCCATTCCGAGAGGGTTCCGTTAAATTTTTCGGGATCAATGCCATAGAGAAGAAACATCTGTTCATCCCAAAAAAGTTCGCCGGTTTTAACGTTTAATTCAAATACACCTATTTGCGCCGCCTCTTTTGCCACTTTAAGCCGCTCGTTACTATTATCTAATTGAACTTGTGTGCTTTTTAAATTTGGCGATTCATAGAAGGTGGCAATAACTGAGTTTTGTAGGCTATTAACTAATGGTTTTAAATCTATTGTGACAAGTAATTCTTGGCCATTTTTATGTAACAATGACAGAGCTTCAGCCTTGACTGTAGGCTTTTTAATGTTCATCTTGAGAAAAAAATAAAGGTGTATTTGATCCCTTCGATTATATCTTTCGGGAACCAAATCAGCGACACACCTATTTTTGAATTCTGCCTGGGAAAAACCAAGCATTTGAACTGCAGCCTGATTAGCGTAAACAATATCACCCTGTGCAGATATCTCAAGTACGGCACTTGAGACTGAATCTAATATAGTCTGTAATCGCCGAATCTCTTTGTCTACAAGGTCACTTGAGAACGGTGTATTATTAGATATCATGAGAACTCCAACTTACTGTGAAAGCTTTTTTGTAACCATATCGAGCTTAACACTTTTTTTTATGTTGCCAATCGGCTTTCCGTATTAAACTAAGACCAATGAATTTGTTGGAGAGCAGTTTGTCAATAAAAAAAGTAGTCGCCCCCGAGTTTGAGATAGCGTTTTTGTTACCTAAATACTGGTTAACCTGGTTGAGTGTTTTCATTCTTTACAGTGTGTCTTGGTTTCCTTATTCCGTGCAAAAAAGTATTGGGAAATTATTAGGAAAATTACTCAAAATCATTGCTAAAAAACGTTATAACGTGGCCAAGCGTAACTTGGAATTGTCTTTTCCAGACTTTAGCCAAGAAAAGCGCCAAACTATATTAGATGCCAATTTAGATAACGCTGGTATGGCAGTTCTTGAAACAGGTATGGGATGGTGGTGGCCTACTTGGCGTGTTACACAAAAGGCTGAATTTGAAGGTTATGAGCATATTGAGGCTATTTTAGCCAAAGGCAATGGTGTGCTCGCATATGCAATTCATAATATGAATCTTGAATTTGCTTGCCGTATGGCTGGCCTTAAATATCCATCAGTGGTGTTTTATCGTAAACATAACAACAGGTTAATGGAATATATTTCATACCATGGTCGTAAACGTAGTAACAAATATATGGTACACAAACGCAATGTTAAAGGTTTAATCAGCGCTTTGGATGATGGTGAATTGTGTATGTATTTACCAGATCAAGATTATGGTCGCAAAAAATGTGAGTTTACACCATTTTTTGCTGTGCCTGAGGTAGCCACAACGACAGGCTCTTTGTTATTTGCAAAACAAGCAAATTGTGAAACTGTTTTTTTGGTCTCGGTTAGAACAGATAACGGCTACAAAATAATTGTACAACCTGGACTGGATAACTTTCCATCAGACGACGATAATTATGATGTAACACGTATCAATCAAATGATAGAGAAGATGATTATGTTGGCCCCTGAGCAATACCTTTGGATGCATAAGCGTTTTAAAACCAGACCTAATACTGATGACCCCTCTTTATATGATTGAAGGCAAAAATGAGGCTAAACAATAGTTTGAATGTGTCATGAAAAGTGTTAAAAAAATGTCCAATCCTTTATTTTGGCTCAAGCATATCATGCTGGCAATTATAATCATTGTCATTGCCGCCTTAGTATTGATTATGCAATACCGTAACGAATCAACTGTGCGCCCAGAAGGTAACACAGGCATAAAAAGTATTGCGAATAATATGAGTGATTTTTATGCGAATTACCGTTTATCGTATCGCCATCCCCGTGAGGAATAATGAGGAGACTATGTTAAGGGTGTGAAAATACCTAATAAGCCATTGGGCGAGCGTTTACAGAAAATGGAAAGCTTACAAAAAACTGCGTTGATAGGTTGGGTAGGGGAGCAAAAACATCGAACATTCAAAGTAGGAAGTACTCTTCGAAGTGCCATTACTGATTATGCACAGTTAGAGGGTATGCAGGTGATTTGGGAGTTTGACAGAGACTTTATTATTAAATACCCCTTTCAAATTGATGATTCGCTTTTGGGCAGTTTAAAAATGATCGGCAAGGCTATTGATGCTCACTTTTATGCTGAGGTAAAGTTATATATGTGTCCTCGCCAACGATCTCTGGTTATCACTTCAAAATCATCTGAGTATTTAGAAAAGCAATGCGACGAGGCTCTACGATAAAGTCTTTTTTTAAAACTATTACCTAATATAGACTAAATATTTATCCCAAATCGCTTTAACCTTTGTTTGAAAATCAGCAATCGATGGATTAATTGCTGCTAATTTTGCATTTTGTAATGCTAGTCGATGGGCATAGTTTCGGTATTCTAGGTATGCTTGGTTGAGAATATCCGCTTCAGCTTTGGTGATCAGAGATAACCTTGCTAAGTTGGCTAATATTCTCACATTATCAGGCCATTTGGCTAAGCTTGGAAAAGCATTCGTGTGGGTCAGCAGCATAAACTGCACAATAAACTCTATATCTGCTATGCCGCCGGCGTCTTGCTTTAAGTCAATATTTTCAGCGTCTCCTTTAGCTAAGTGGGCTCGCATTTTTTCACGCATAGATACTACTTCATTTGCCAATTCCAATAAGACTCTTGGCTTCGAAAGAACTGTTAACCGTACAGCAGTAAAACATTCCAATAATTCATGACAGCCCAATATAAATCTTGCCCTACAAAGCGCCTGATGCTCCCAGGTCCAAGCGTTTTCAGTTTCATAGGTAGCAAAACCATTTACATGACATACCAGTAAACCGGCATTCCCAGAGGGGCGTAATCGCATATCAACATCATAAAGTAGCCCTAAGCCCGTTTTAATGGTGAATATATGCAAAATACGTTGGGCAAGTTTGATATAGAAACCACTCGCTCCAATTGGTTTCTTACCATCTGTGAGCTGTTGCCCGTCACAGTTATGTAAAAAGACCAAATCTAAGTCTGAGCCATAACCCAACTCCCATCCTCCCAGTTTGCCAAATCCCAATACCGCAAAACCTTTATTTTGAATGTTTTTAGGGCCTTGGGTTTCACATACTGGCACACCGTGTTTGGCAACGATTTGTTGCCATGCTATGTCTACCACTTGAACAATAATCGTTTCGGCCAAATGTGTTAAATGATCACTGACTTGCATAACGGGTAAAGCATTAGAGATGTCGGCCGCTGCGATTTTTAATTGCTGACTCAGTTTAAATTGGCGCAACGTTTCTATTTGTAGTTCTAAATCTTCTGGTTCTACCCGCAGTAATGCTTGGCGCAGTTCATCCGAATATTGGTGAAAGGGCACGGGTTGATATAAAGAAATAGGATCCAGTAGTTCATCTAACAATAATGGAAAACGCGCAATTTGTTCTGTCACCCAGGGACTAGCAGCGCATAATTTAACTAAGTGGAATAATGCCCCTTGGTTTTCAAATAATAACTGCAAGTAAGCCGTTCGCCCTAATACTGCATGTAAGACAGTCAATATGCGTCTGAATAGCTCTGCATGATCTTTAGCTGATGAACTCATAATATTATGGATGATCACTGGCATCAGATTATTGAGAATGGTAAGGCCTCTCTGACCAATTCGCTGCTTAGTTAAACTTTGTTTAAATGCACTGATTTGCTGACACACATCTTCGCTGATGGATAAACCCGTTTCGAACACTTCATCAGCTAAATGCCAATAATCCAATATGCTGTGTGTTTCTTGTGCATTTAATTGCAACTGCCAAAGGTCCTTCGCCCCCTGTTGCAATTCATCTGCAACATCAAGCGCCAATGCGGGGTCCTCTTTGATCAATAACGAAAATTGCTGGTGGACAGCATTGCAGTGTTGAGCTAACTGTTGCATAAAATCTTGATAGTCAGTCATGCCTAGTACATATAACAAACGTTTTTTGTCAATGTCATTGTTGGGTAGCACTTGTGTTTGTTTATCTGCAAACTGCTGCAGGCAATGTTCTATTTTACGCAGCCATAAATAACTGTGTAGCAAATTTTTGGCGCTGTCATCGGGTAATATGTTTAGATTGACTAGTTCTAATAGTGCCAATTGCAAGCTCTGAACTTTCAGACTGGACTCTCGTCCACCATTGATTAATTGCAAGCTTTGCACAATAAATTCTGCTTCCCGGATCCCGCCTTTGCCCAACTTAATATTGTTGGTTAGTCCACGTCTGCGTACTTCTTGCTCGATCATCGATTTCATACTGCGCAGCGACTCAATGGCACTAAAGTCCAGATATCGACGATAAATAAAAGGTTGTAGAATTTCTGATAACTGTTGTGTGTAGGGGCAAGGAGTATTTAAGATCGATGCCTTAAGCATCGCGTAACGCTCCCAGTCTCGCCCTTGTTCTTGGTAATAATCTTCCATCGCATCAAAATGCATCACAAGCGGACCGCTGTCACCAAATGGCCTTAAGCGCATATCCACTCTATATACTTGACCATCAGCGGTAATCTGATCTAGCGCAGTAATGATTTTTTGGGCCAATTTAGTAAAAAACTGTTGGTTCTCGACCGACTTCTTGCCGCCGGAAGTGACACCCACTGCGGGGTAGGTAAAAATTAAATCGATATCTGAGGAAAAGTTAAGTTCTCCTCCGCCCAATTTCCCCATACCCAAGATCAACATGGGTTGCGGCCCAAACTCTCCTTCAGGCAAGCCTAATTGCGGCTGTAAAGATTGATATAACCAGTTGTTAGTTTGGGTGATTAATTGGCGTGCAAGTTCTGATACTTGTGCTAACGAATCCTCAATCGATTGCATGTTGAGCAAATCGCGCCAAGCAATTCGCAGCATATGAAAATTTCTAAACTGTCTGAGTTTTTGGTGTAAAACAGCTTCACTATCAATTTCAGCCAATTGCTTGGCAAGTTTGCCTTGATAATCAATCTGCTCCGCAAAAAGCAATTTTTCGATGAAGAGTTTAGCTAACCACGATGGATGCTTGATACATTGCTCAGAAATAAACTCGC
>CAJQKX010000094.1 GCA_905479025.1 uncultured Paraglaciecola sp. | reverse complement strand
AACAAGCAAAGCTATATGTACCTGTTGCGTCTCTGCATTTAATTAGCCGTTATAGCGGCGGTGATATTGACCATGCACCTCTGCATCACCTTGGTACAGACACTTGGGCAAAAGCCAAGAAAAAAGCCGCTGAAAAAGTCCGTGATGTAGCAGCACAATTATTAGATGTGTATGCCAAACGTGCAGCTAAACCCGGCTATGCGTTTAAAATTACATGGGATGAATACCAATCTTTCAGTGACAGTTTCCCCTTTGAAGAAACCATAGATCAGCAAAAAGCTATTAACGCGGTGCTCCAAGATATGGGCTCAGCCAATGCCATGGACAGGTTAGTCTGTGGTGATGTAGGTTTTGGTAAGACTGAGGTGGCGATGCGTGCAGCCTTTATCGCTGCTAATCAGGGTAAACAAGTCGCTATATTGGTTCCTACTACTTTACTTGCCAGTCAACATTTTGAAAATTTTAAAGAACGTTTTGTCAACTGCCCTTTTAGAATTGAAGTATTGTCTCGATTTGTTAGTGCCAAAGATGCAAAAGAAACGGTAATAGCTATCGGTGAAGGTAAAGTGGATATAGTGGTTGGTACCCATACTTTATTACAAGATAGTCTTAAGTTTAAGGATTTAGGTCTAGTCATTATCGATGAAGAACACCGCTTTGGTGTGCGACAGAAAGAAAAATTTAAAGCACTTCGTTCAGATGTAGACATACTAACGTTAACCGCCACGCCTATTCCAAGAACGCTGAACATGGCGTTAAGTGGTATGCGTGACTTGTCTATCATCGCTACACCGCCAGCTAAACGTCTGCCAATCAAAACCTTTGTGCAGCAAAGAAATAAAGGATTAATACGTGAAGCTATCATGCGTGAAATTTTGCGTGGTGGACAGGTTTACTTTTTACATAACGAAGTAGACACCATTGAGCACACGGCACAAGAAATTGCAGAAATAGTACCAGAAGCGCGGATCGCTATAGGCCATGGTCAAATGCGTGAGCGTGAACTTGAAAAAGTCATGGCAGATTTTTATCATCAGCGCTTTAATGTGTTGTTGTGTACCACTATTATTGAGACAGGTATTGATGTGCCATCGGCCAATACCATAGTGATGGACCGTGCGGATCATCTCGGGTTAGCCCAACTTCATCAATTGCGTGGTCGCGTTGGGCGCTCACATCATCAGGCCTATGCCTACTTGTTAACGCCGCATCCAAGACGATTAAGTAAAGATGCAGCCAAACGCCTAGATGCTATTTCATCCTTAGAAGAGTTAGGCGCAGGTTTTGCCCTTGCAACCCATGACTTAGAGATCCGTGGCGCGGGGGAATTATTGGGTGATGGACAATCAGGGCAGATTTCCAGTATTGGTTTTACATTATATATGGAGATGCTGGACCAAGCTGTTGAAGCATTAAAAGAAGGCAAAGAGCCTTCCTTGGAAGATGCACTTTCTGAGCAAACTGATATTGATTTACGTTTGCCGGCTCTGTTCCCAGATGATTACATTCCAGATGTGAACATGCGTTTATCTTTGTATAAAAATTTGGCGAGTTGCAAAGATGAAAGAGCAGTCAATGAGTTACAAATAGAACTGATAGACAGGTTTGGTTTATTACCTCAAAGCGCTAAAAACCTGTTAGATATGGCCATGCTCAAATTAAAAGCTAAGCTAATTGGTATATCTAAAATAGAAGGTACCAGTAAAGGAGGGTTTGTCGAGTTTTCCCAGAAAACACAGATTGACCCAAGCTTTATTATCAAGTTAATTCAATCGCAACCGCGAATTTACAAATTGGATGGGCCACAAAAACTGAGATTTAACGTGCCTACTGAATCCGCCAAAGATAGACTTGAATTGTTTAACAATATGCTAACCGAATTTAACCAACAAATACGAGCGGCTTAATGACAGATAAAATTTCAGTTCATCCTCTTAGACAGATGCGTGTAAGTACTTTATTTACAAAAAGTATTTTTGCCGCATTACTCACTGTCAGTGTTTTTGCACAACCTACGTATGCGGTGGATCAACAGTGGTGGTTCGATGTTGAAGTGATTTTATTTGAGCGTAATGCAGAGGTAACCAACTTATCTGAAAAATTCAAACAATCTATACTTGAAGAACCAGCGAGCAACACTCTTGATTTGTTAACACCTTATTTAAAACCCGATTTAAGCTATCTAAGAGCCGGACTACCATATTGCCGAGCATCAAACCGTCTCAAAGTACAAACACAATATGAACAAGATTTTGCCTTTCCTTTGCCAAAGGTCAAAAAAAATGAGTCGTACTCTCCGCAGACAGATGATCAATCAAAACAAACACCTCAAAATAAACAAGTTTTAACGGTTGATCCTGATAATATCGCTGAAGAAAATTTCCAATTTCAAGATGCTACAACAGATAAATTTGTAAAACTCTATGAAACCCTGTCATTAGCCCAAACAACTGACAACGAAGATGTTAAGTCAGCTGGCATAAAATCAACTGCAAAGTCTATTTTAATAAGACCTTCTATTCAGGTTGAATTTATCGAATGGCAAATGCCTAGCGAATTCCTCTGTGCCTACGCTGAACAGATTGATCCCTCTTTTGCATCAATTATATGGCTACAAGATGAGCTATCTAGCACGTCGACAATTAATAAAATTAAACTCATTCCACAGATCATTAATGGTAATGAGTGGCAACAAAACCGCGGGTCTTTTCTGTTACCCACATCCACCATGTATATGACAGAACTGTATGAGAAAATTAAAAGGCAACGAGATATCACCCCAATATTACATATAAATTGGAGGCAAGAAGTTAAATTTGGGCGTGAAAATGCACAAATATTTAGATTGTTTGCTGGTGAAAACTTTGCAGAAAAATTTGATGCCAATGGTTTACCTTTAATGAACGACACAGATAGTTTATTTGATACTTTGAATAAATCAACAGACGAGTTATATATACCTGAACAAGTGCTAGAGGGTTTAACGCCAGAACAACAAGCACATTTAGTGAGTATTAATGGGACAACATCAGAAGCGGTTACTGGAGACTTATTTGCAAGAATTGATGCTGCGTTAGCAGATGACACACCCATCAACTTTCTTAAAACTGAGTGGCTAACAGAACACCAAACAACCAAGACTGCTCCCTCAACCCTTAAAGAGCTATGGCGATTAGACGGTGGAATAACCATATATCTGCGTAACGTTGGGCGCATCCCCTACTTGCACATCGACAGTAATTTAGATATCAGACAACCAATATACGACCCAAACAAAGCTCTGTCACTAGAGGGATTGTCGACTAATTTATCAGAG
>CAJQKX010000093.1 GCA_905479025.1 uncultured Paraglaciecola sp. | reverse complement strand
ATAAAAGAAGACTGCTTATACCGAAATGAATCAAATAAAAATATAAGAATTCCAAAAAAGAATACTCGTATTTTACTTGCCGAGGATAACTGGGCTAATCAAATCGTCATCAAAAAGATACTTGAGCTTGCCAATCAAAAGGTTGATATTGCTAACGATGGTTTAGAAGCGTTAGAGTCGGTCTCCAACAACGATTACGACCTGATTTTGATGGATATCTCGATGCCTAAAATGGATGGTATAGAATGTGTACGTAGAATAAAGCAATTACCCGAAAAAAATAAAATTCCAATCATTGCTCTTACCGCGCACGCCTTAGAAGGCGACCGAGAGCGTTTTCTAGCTACCGGCATGGATAATTATTTAACCAAGCCCATTCAGCGAGCTTCGCTACTCGACAGTGTTGCACGCTTAACAACGCCTGAAAAAACAAAAAACAAAGAAATTGAGGGTGACTCTCAGCTCAAACTAACTGATAATGAAACACAAGATGAATTTGTTGACGAGCTAATACTACAACAATTACTAAAAGACACTTCAGCAGAAGTTATGCCACAGCTCCTACTTTCCTATATTTCGGATGCCAAGGTGAGACTGGACAAGATTCAACAGGCCGTTAAACACTCTGATGCCAAAGCACTAGGATTTGAAGCACATACGTTCAGCGGCAGCGCTATTACCTATGGTAACCGCAAATTATACACACAACTCCTCAAGCTCGAACGTGTGCGTAATGACATGAATATTGAACAAGCATCTTTGCTTGTAATCCCGCTGCTAGAAATAGCTGAAGCCTCTTTTTTAATGTTAGAAAAAAGAGTAATAAAAGGATTTGATTGAAAACTTAGAAAAGAGCTTAAAATGACAACAAAACTGAGCGTTTTATTAGTAGAGGACTCAAAGCCTTTAGCAGTTCTTTATCAACAATATCTTAAAGATGTAGAAATCAATTTAGTCTGTGTCCACTCTGGAGAAGAAGCAAAAACCTTCATTGCAAATAATATTCCTAACCTTGTATTGTTAGATCTAAATTTACCCGACCTGCAAGGCAGTGAAATCCTGCAATGGATTTGTGACAAAGAATTCCCCACGTCAGTTATCGTTGTAACAGCAAGCAACTCCATTAATATTGCGGTTGATATGATGAAGATTGGGGCTATTGATTTTCTAACCAAACCGATTGATGCCCACCGCTTACAAACAACTGTACTTAATATTCTCGAAACTAATCGATTAAAGTACATAGTTGAAGAGTATCATCAAACATTTGACAGAGAGCATTATTATGGGTTTATTGGCGCTAGCCTCCCCATGCAAGCTGTTTACCGTATTATTGACGCTGTTGCTCATAGTAGAGCCTCTATATTTATAACCGGAAAAAGTGGCACAGGAAAAGACGTCTGCGCACAAGCCATTCACAAACATGGCTCTCGCTCTGAAGAACCTTTTATTGCTTTAAACTGTGGTGCAATCCCTCATCATCTAATGGAAAGTGAAATTTTTGGGCACGCTAAAGGGGCATTTACCGGTGCCACTTCTGACCGAAAAGGTGCCGCAAGCCTAGCCGACGGCGGCACTTTGTTTTTAGATGAAATTGCTGAAATGGATTTAGATTTACAAACTAAATTACTGCGCTTTGTACAAACAGGTAAATTTCGAAAAGTGGGTGGCAATAAAGAAGAAGCTGTTGATATCCGTTTTATTTGTGCAACCAACCAGGATCCGCAAAAGGCAGTGGACGCTGGGACTTTTAGAGAAGACCTTTATTATCGCTTGCATGTTGTGCCCATACATCTTCCCGCGCTCAATGAACACAGCGACGACATTCTAGCTATCGCAAAACACTTTCTTTTGACCTATGCCGATGAAGAGAATAAAAGTTTTAAACACTTTTCAAATGAAGTGAAAGTTGTATTGATGAATTATGCTTGGCCAGGAAATGTCCGCCAACTTCAAAATGTCATCCGTAATATTGTTGTGCTTAATGAAGATGAGACCGTTAAGATTAGCCATCTACCGCCACCGCTAGACGCGGAATTAAATGGGTTGTCTAATACTTCATTCGAAAGTGCTAGCCTCAATATTTCAGACAACACGCTTTATAATAATGCAGACATAAGACCTTTATCACAGGTTGAACAAGAAGTTATTGAACATGCTATTGCTATTTGTGGTGATAACATTACAAAGGCTGCAGCGCTTCTCAAAATTAACCCTTCCACTATTTATAGAAAAAAACAAACGTGGGAACTAGACTAAACGCTTGAGATCATTATCGTAGGCTAAAAGAGCTGACACTGAATGCTTAAAATCAGACTCTATTTTATTTAAAAAACCAAAAGGCTCAAGCTAACAAACAGCTTGAGTCTTTTTTCTTTAACCTTTCGTCTGTTCTAACTCAACACCCTAGGTTTCATAAACATAAACAAAACAAAGATAGCTGAAATAGCGGCGCTTAATGCGTAAAAACCATAGGCACCGCCTAAGCCAACCTTCGCCAGTAATATCGGGAACGTCATAGTAATCGGTAAGCGTCCGGCAATCCCACCTAGTCTTTAGCAAATCGCCATGGTAGCAGTGGCTCGATATCGGTGTTTTGAACCGAGACTTGTTCAAGTAAATGCATCATATAGTCGAACGGCGTTAGTCCGTT
>CAJQKX010000092.1 GCA_905479025.1 uncultured Paraglaciecola sp. | reverse complement strand
GGCGAAAGTCGTATTGAAACGATGGTTGCTGGAAGACCTGATTGGTGTATTTCTCGGCAGCGTACATGGGGCGTGCCTATTGCACTTTTTGTACATAAAGACACGGGTGAATTGCATCCGCGTACCAATGAGTTACTCGAACAAGTGGCGCTGCTGGTAGAACAAAAAGGAATTCAGGCGTGGTGGGATATTGAGCCTGAATCATTATTAGGTGCCGATGCTGAAACCTTTGTAAAAGTACCAGACACCTTAGATGTTTGGTTTGATTCGGGTGTCACCCATTATTTTGTGGTTGATCAACGTGATGATATTCCAGCTTCCGCTGATTTATATTTAGAGGGTTCAGACCAACATCGTGGTTGGTTTATGTCGTCTTTAATGACCTCTGTAGCTACAACAGGTCATGCACCATACAAGCAAGTTCTGACCCACGGTTTTACTGTCGATGGTGAAGGTAAAAAGATGTCAAAATCTTTAGGTAATACTATTGCACCTCAGCAAGTCACGGGCAAACTAGGCGCAGATATTTTGCGTTTATGGGTGGCGTCTACAGACTATCGTAGTGAAATCGCGGTATCAGATGAAATTTTAAATCGCTCTGCTGATGCATATCGACGCATTCGAAATACCGCTCGATTTTTATTAGCCAATCTTAATGGTTTTGATCCCAGTAAGGATGTAGTGGCCATAGAAGATATGGTGGAACTAGACAAGTGGGTGGTGGGTCGTGCTTATAGCATCCAACAAGAAATCATTGAAGCGTATGAAAAATATGACATGCTGGTCGTAATGCAAAAGTTAATGCAGTTCTGCTCTATTGAGTTGGGCAGTTTTTATCTGGATATAGTTAAAGATAGGCAATATACCGCAAAAGGCGACAGCCTGGCTCGTCGCTCTTGTCAAAGTGCTTTATATCATGTTATCGAAGCATTAGTGCGTTGGATGGCGCCTATTACCAGTTTTACTGCCCAAGAATTATGGCAAGAAATGCCTTGGCAACAAGATGAATTTGTTTTTACTGGTAAATGGTATAACGGTTTAGATGAAGTCACTTTATCCGGTGATTTTAACAACGATTTTTGGCAACAAGTGCTAGCAGTCAAAAATGAAGTGAACCGCTGTATTGAATTAACCCGCAAAGAGGGAAAAATCAAAGGCTCATTACAAGCTGAAGTCATTTTATACGTAAACGGTGATTTGTTTACTTTACTCAGCAAACTTGAGGATGAGTTACGTTTTGTTTTGATCACTTCTGCGGCGACAGTCATCCAAAGCAATGATGCACCACAAGATGCGGTGGCAACAGAAGTGCAGGGGTTGTCGGTGACGGTGTCTGTTTCATCAGCACAAAAGTGCAGTCGTTGTTGGCATCACCGTGAAGATATTGGTAATCATGTTGCACACCCCGAGCTATGCAATCGCTGTGTAGATAATGTTGAAGGCGAAGGCGAAATACGCGCCTATGCATAGACTCTTTACTCAAACGGGGTATCGTTTTTTATGGTTATCTGTGTTGGTGTTAGTGACGGATCAATATACCAAAGCTTTAGTGCTTGAGAATATTGAACTCTATCAATCCATTCAGATATTGCCGTTTTTTAATCTTACTCATGTATATAACTATGGTGCGGCTTTTAGTTTTTTACATGATGCCGGTGGCTGGCAGCGCTGGTTTTTCACTATTATTGCTTTTGCTGTCAGTGCTTTAGTGCTGTGGTGGTTAAAACAAACCACAAAACAACAGATAATGTTACCCATTGCTTTTAGCCTGATTGTTGGCGGTGCTATAGGCAATGCTTTTGATCGATTAGTCTACGGATACGTAGTAGATTTTTTAGTGTTGTATTATCAAGATTGGTATTGGCCGGCATTTAATGTGGCCGACAGTGCCATATGTATAGGTGCCGTTTTGTTGATTATTGATATGTTTAAGAACAAAGAGGAAAAACATGGCTGAGCTAGAGCAAAAGTTGATAAAACAAGGTAGTGAAGTGATTTTACATTTTGACTTGAAATTATCCGATGGTTCGGCCGCAGATAGTACTCGAGTGAATAATAAACCGGCTAAGTTAGTGGTGGGGGATGGAAGCCTAACGCTCAGTTTTGAAGATTGTTTATTAGGTCTTCAAATGGGTGATAAAAAGTCATTTACCTTAGAAGCTGATGACGCATTTGGTATGCCTAACCCTGATAATTTGCACCATCTTGAGCGTAGTAAATTCAGTGCAGAGACACCTGCCGAAGAAGGTATGATTATCGCTTTTACTCAGCCAGATGGTACAGAGTTGCCTGGCATTGTGCGCGAAGTCACGGGAGACTCGGTAACAGTAGATTTTAATCATCCTTTGGCAGGTCAGGTTATCACCTTTGATGTAGAAATACTGTCAGTCAATTAACACTAATTTTAATAGGTCAAAAGGAGAATTATGCAGATCCATCTTGCTAATCCACGAGGTTTTTGTGCTGGTGTAGACCGTGCGATTACTATTGTCGAGCGTGCTTTGGAAATGTTTCCTGCACCTGTTTTTGTGCGTCATGAAGTGGTACATAACAAATTTGTGGTCGATGGCCTCAAAGAACGCGGCGCGGTATTTGTTGATGAACTTTCTGAAGTGCCAGACGATAGCATTGTGATTTTTTCTGCTCACGGTGTCTCTCAATCGGTACGAACTGAAGCTGATTCGCGAGGTTTAAAAGTGTTTGATGCCACTTGTCCTTTGGTCACTAAAGTTCATATGGAAGTGATGCGTGCAAGTAACAAAGGCATTGAGTGTATTTTAATTGGCCACCATGGGCACCCAGAAGTGGAAGGCACAATGGGCCAATACGATAATGCTGAAGGCGGTATTTATTTGGTAGAATCAGTTAAAGATGTGGCTGCACTGTTTGTTAAAGACTCATCCAAACTCTATTATTGTAGCCAAACCACCTTATCGGTAGATGATACTGCGGATGTGATTGATGCATTAAGGCTACAATTCCCAGCCATAGAAGGCCCGCGTAAAGATGATATTTGTTACGCTACTCAAAATCGCCAGGACTCAGTCAGAGAATTATCTTCTGACTGTGAATTATTATTAGTCGTTGGCGCACAGAATAGCTCTAACTCTAACCGACTCAGGGAGCTAGCTGAAAAAATTGGTGCCTCAGCTTATTTGATAGCAGATGCAGACTGTATTCAGCAGGCATGGCTTGAAAATGTACAAAATATTGGTGTCACTGCCGGTGCATCCGCTCCTGAAGTCTTAGTGCAGGGTGTGGTTAACCGTTTAAAAGAATGGGGAGCCGAGAAGGTCATCGAAAGGCTAGGTCGTGAAGAAAATATTGAATTTGCAGTGCCCAAAGAATTACGTATTAAAAATATCTCTTAATTATCAATGATGCTTGATCAATTGTGCGGGCTTTCGTTTTCTGTAGCAACAGCATATCGGTCAAATGTTATCGATATGTAGATAGCTATTGGTCGCATAATTTACATTCTTATTATGTCTCCTTTTTTCTAACGAAACAATTTATGCGAATGTAACATTGCATATGTAGCTTACCTTGTTCTATATTTTCTTCTGAACTGTTGCCTCTAATGGATTGATGGTCATGATTGTGTTTGTGCTTAACCAAAACTGTTTACCTTCTGAAAACTTTGGGATGTCTGTTAATGTGTAAGTGGCTATTCCAGGTCGTTTCACAATATTTGCAGCCATGATGGCTTTGGTCACGACCTATGTTTTTAGGCGCCAATATCCAACCACCAAGCCTTTTTGTGCGCGCATTTCTGTGTGATGTTTTTCTGATTAGGTTAGTCATATCATTGCATAAATGACCTTTATATTAGGTGGTGAGATAGAAAGGGCACCACCGCTGTTGGAGCTTGTTTGGAAAATAGCAGGAGCCTTAATAGTGAAGGTCTTGCTCAAAGGTGAGCGATAACCCATAAATATATTCGTCATTTAAACTACCGTCACCATCACGTAAAGTGATAACGGTGTTCTATCACCTAGAAAAAACAATGTGCTGGTGTTTTATTCAATGATTGATCAATCTGTATGGTTAAACATGTTTTGTCTGACATTTGACTGCCTATCGCTTTAGCGGTAATCGTATAGGTTGTAGCAGATACATTAGTGACAACAAAAGTATAATATTTACTGGTTGTTAGATTGAGTTCTTCAGTTTTTGCATAGCTAATGTTTTCTATGCGAAAAGCCTCTTGTTGTATTTTTAGTCGCAGTAAATGACTGATGCCATCCCCTCGTCTTGAAGTTAAAATTTGCTTTTCAAAAGATGGAAATATCAGTGTTGCCAACACCCCTGTTATTATAACCACCACCATTAACTCAATTAGCGTCATTCCTAATTCCGCACAATATTCAAATCTATCTTGACCATTGTTTTCCTTTTTCTGCATCGGCATATCCATTCCTTTTATGCACTTGAAATAAATTGAACTATATTTTGAGTAATGGATTTGATTATAGGCGTTTTTAAAATTGCTGCTGTGTAAGGATACTTAATATGCGCAACCTGTCTGGTTTAACACTGCTAGAGTGTCTCATAACAATCTCAATTATTGTGCTACTTATGTCGCTTGTCTCACCCGCTATCATTTCAATACAAAAACACATGCAATTAAAGGGGGCTGCGCAAAGTAGCTATTTTGCCTTTCAGCAAGCCCGAGGAGCTGCCATAACAAAAAATATTGATGTGACAGTTGCTATTCGCCCAGGTAAACACTGGTGTGCTGCATTGAGTGATAAAGGTGTATGTGATTGTACCACTGCAAATGAATGTTCCTTGGACGGGGTCGAATATAAGGTCGATTTTACTGATTATCGTTTTGTCAGTATCGATAAGGTTACATTTGGTGCAGACAATGTTGCTGTATTTGATGCAAATAGAGGCTTGGCGGTAGGTCATGCAGGTACCGTTGTTTTCACAGATGGGGATAAACAACTTAAATTAATTTTGAGTAACATGGGTCGGGTTAGAATTTGCGCAATAGGTAGTCGCCTCGGAGGATTCGAGGCATGTTAGTTGCGCCGGTAAAACAATATGGTAATAGCTTGGTCGAGCTGATGATTTCTATGACGTTAGGGCTCGCTTCTATTACGGCAATGGCTTCTTTGGTGGGGCAAGGTATCGCGTTAAACTCTAGCTTACTTGC
>CAJQKX010000091.1 GCA_905479025.1 uncultured Paraglaciecola sp. | reverse complement strand
ATGACGGACTTTGTCAGTCTGGTGGTGGTGCGCATGTTAACCGTCCTGGCACCTGCCATTTATACCGCGCAGTCAGCCGTATGTGCGGGATTATTGGTGCCAGTAGAACAACGTGGCAAAGCGATTTCGCTGGTAATGTTGGGCTGGGGCGGCGCCATGGTTGTCGGCGTGCCCATGTCGGCCTGGATCAGTGGTTACTATGGTTGGCAGCAGGTTTTTCTGGTCATCGCTGTCCTGTCACTGCTAAGTGCCTTGTGGTTATGGTTGAAAATGCCTGCCAATATTAAACCGACGGCGTTGAAGTCTTCAGACTGGATTGCCCTGTGGCGACACCCTTTACTGGTACGCGGCGCACTGATTACGGTATTGTATTCTGCGGGCCAGTTTGTTCTTTACGCATATCTGGCACCGGTAATGCGGGATCAGGTTGGGCTGAGTATCGATCAATTCAGCATGGTACTGCTATGGCTCGGTGTTCTGGCGGTGGTTGGGAATCTGCTGAGTAGTCAGTTCATCGACCGGCTTGGTGCTGAGCGTGTAGTGAATTTATCCATGTTGATGATTGCGTTGCCACTCGCCTGCTTTTGGCTGATCGACGATATCTGGCAGAGTCTTTTGTTGCTGGTGCCATGGGGTTTTGTGGTTATCACGGTTCATGCCGCGCAACAGACGCGCCAGATCAGTATGGCACCGGCATTGGCATCTGCCACCATGGCGCTTAGCACGTCCGGCATGTATATCGGTCAGGGAATTGGGGCGATGATTGGCGGCGTCATTCTGGCAGCCGGTTATATGCCTTGGCTGGGTCCAGCAGGAATGATGATTATCTTACTGGGACTCGGCTTGAGTATATCACTCAAGGTGAAACCCGGATATTCAGATTCAGATCGGAACCGAAGCTCTGGATCATCGTGACCGCTCTGTTGTGGCCCGTCTGTTTTAAATAGCCTGGTATTCTGGGGACACAATACGGATCTCAAATACTGGACAATAGGCTTTGCGCCCAATTTTTCTAAAGTAAATCTTAACCCGTTCAGCCATATTTTGTAATTCCGTATTGTGTCATCAGAATTTAGATATAATCCTCGCATTCTTGTTAGCTAGGGCGACAGCAGCCTTATTAAAGCTGAGCTTTGCCTTCTTGGCGGTTAATCAGCGGCTGTAGTCGCTGTCCGTATTTTTATAGTGACTCAGAGCCGATCTCGCCCGATGAATCAGTAAAGTGCGTAAATACCGATCGCCTCGTTTACTGATATCCAGCAATACTTGTTTGTGTCCACTGGACGATTGCCGTGGCACCAACCCCAACCAGGCTGCCATATGACGACCATTATTGAATTCATTGGCGTTGGGAACCACTGCGACGGTTAGCCCACTGACCCCCGGTATGATTAACAGGCGGCAGCACGCATCATTTTTTTGCACAGTTGCCGAATCTTCTTATCCAAACGTTCAGACTGAGCTTCAATTTCAACAATACCGTCTTGAAGGTCCTTATCTTGTTGTTTGTTGAGTGCACTGTTTAGTGCCTCATTTAGCGATACTAGCAGTCGTTGAGTTCTATTATCGCTTGAGCTAGTTTTGAAAACTTAGAAGAAGCAGAAGATTGAGACTTCTTCAGAGTAACTTGGGCGCCGGCAATTTCGGATCCTGTTACAGTAATTCCACGTTTACTGGTCGTATCATCTACATCGATGGTAAAGGCGATAGTTTTTCCGGGTTCAAGCATCACAACATCTAAACGAATTGCTGTTTCCCCATCTTTGACTGTAGGCGTGCTATTGAGTGTATCAGCACCTTTAATCATTTCCAGAGGTTGAAATACCTCGATGCCTGGGCCTTTATCTTCAGTATCGAAGATCAAACCGGATGGCGCAGGAGATAGATCGAGTAATATCGAAGCATCAATAATTGGACATGCTCCAGCGTTTATAAAAACGAATCGATCTTTAGGGGCACCTTCAATAAATTTTACGACTAAATCTGCTTTTGCTAGGGCTGCCGCAGCAACCATTATTATGGCCCCGATAACAAGTGATATTTTCAAGATTTTCCTCCAATCTATTATTAATTGAGATGACAGTTCAGCGGTAAGGGAGTTCAATTACAACCATTGTTTCGCGAGTCTTTTTACTGTCTCAAGGCTAACACTAACTGTGGTATTCTGCGGACACAATACGGAATTATAAAATATGAGTGAACTAGTTCAAGATTTACTTCAGACAAGTTGGGCGCAAAACCCATTGTCTAGCAATTTGAGATCCGTATTGTGTCCCCAGAATTCAGAATTTAAGTGGGGTTGATTGATGGAATCGCTTAAGACCGATTTTACTAATAGAGATGATCTAATAGCGTACGTGAAAAATCTCTCGCAGTGGGCGTCAGGTGAAGCTTCCCCCGTGTGTGGAGGTTATAATCACGCACACGAAGCACTCAATAAAATTGATCCTATCAACTACGGCAAAACCCGAAACTTTGGCGATGGAAAAGTCACAAAGCTTTCGCCTTATGTGCATCATGGGATCATCGATCTGAATGAGATCCGAAACTACGCACTGGATAAGTACTCTCAGTCTGAACAGATTATAAAGTTCGTGCAAGAATTAGCATGGCGTGATTTTTGGCAGCGTGTTGCTGATAAAAACCCTGATTGGATATGGAACGATGTGGAGAGCTATAAAACTGGTTTTTGTGCCGAGGATTATGAAGACGAATTGCCTAATGATGTTACAAACAGCAACACAGGAATCGCTTGTATCGATTCGTTTATAAACGATCTGATTAATACAGGTTATGTGCATAATCATGCACGCATGTATTTAGCCAGCTATGTTGTTCACTTTAGGCGCATTAAATGGCAGGCAGGAGCGCAGTGGTTTTTGGAGCATTTACTAGATGGTGATGAAGCCAGCAATAATCTCTCGTGGCAATGGGTGGCCAGTACCTTTAGCAATAAGCCCTACATCTTTAATCTTGAAAATGTCGATAAGTATTTTGGTAAACTGGTCGACACCACACCTGAAAATAATAAGGTATTAAACGCAAGTTACGAAGAACTATCGGCTCGCTTATTTCCTCATTTTGGAGATGGAAATGGCTAAAGTGATTATCTGGGTTCATGACAAAGCCCTGAACCACTTGTTCTTGCAGGCGCTGGATGATCATACTCGAGCAGTATTTGTTTGGGATAATCAGTATTTTCAAGACCGTTCCTATTCGCTGAAGCGATTGGTGTTTATCTATGAGACGCTCTGCCAGATGCCTGTTGATGTAATCAAAGGCGATACATTAGAAGTGATGAGGTCTTTAGCACCAAATGAGGTTAGGACATGGTTCACTGCTGACACGAAAATAAAAGAAATAGCCCGACTTCTTTCCAAAAATTGCAATGTTGAAGTTATTAAACCCCAGCCCTTTGCACAAATTTCAGAAGGATATGAGTTTACGCGTTTTTTCAAGTATTGGAACAAGGCCAAGAAAACCGCGTTCTTAAAAAATGGAAGTGATGAAAACTAAAGGTCTAAACAATATAGAACCTACCGAAGAAAATACCTCTGGTGTGTGGGACGCCATTCACATGTCGTAAGGGTACCCCCCGCTGTATTCTGCTGACACAATACGGATTTTAAATTACTGAACATTAGGTTTTGCGCCCAATTTTTCTGAAGTAAATATTGAACCAGTTCAGTCATATCTTGTAGTTCCGTATTGTGTTCCCAGAATACTCTGGCTCTAAGATACTTGATCGATAACCGCTGCTCGAACATCGGCCAGGCGCTCATGCTCCCGAGGATAATGTAGCTTATAAACCCCCAACCGCTCAGCAACTGTAGCCCCTACATTCTTAAAGTTTCCAACAATCATCTTGCGGTCAGAAGGGTCGAGACTAAATGCACTATAAATCATCGTAATCATTGCCTCACTGCCCAAAACCGGCTGTATGGAAATATCATCGCTGGCCTCTTCTTCCGGGTCATTTAATATAAACATGCCATCCAGCACGCAGGCCTGCTGTTGTTTGGCCTGTTCCTGATCCTTTAGAAACAACTGCTGCTTATCTGTATAAGGCGTATAGTGGTTAAAACCGGCTGATTCGCTAAAAACCGCATCAACAGAATCAGGAAAAAGACGGATACCCACCAGACCACC
>CAJQKX010000090.1 GCA_905479025.1 uncultured Paraglaciecola sp. | reverse complement strand
GCATGCAGCTAGAAATAAAGAGGATGCTGCCAATAAGGCAAAAGAGTTCAATTTCATGTGTTTTTTCCTAAAATTTGGGTGGGATGAATGTGAGTTGTTAAACATATATATCAAATAAGTATTGTCACGATGATTCTACTTAACTTTATCATATGGTCACGAGTCATAGTATTCAAATCTAAAAGACTAGATAAGATCAAAAAAGCCCCATTAATAAAAAATAATGGGGCTTTTTAAGTCGTCAGAAGTGTCTACTTCTTAGCTGCAGCGTTACGCTCTTTAGTTTCTGCAATGACTTTCTCTGATACATTTTGTGGACAAGGACTGTAGTGTGAGAACTCCATAGAGAACTGACCACGGCCAGAAGTCATAGTACGTAGACTTCCTATATAACCAAACATTTCAGATAAAGGAATGTCAGCTTTAACACGCACACCTGTTACGCCCGCTTCTTGATCTTTGATCATGCCACGACGACGGTTTAAATCACCAATAACGTCACCTACGTGATCGTCAGGCGTAAAAACGTCAACTTTCATAATAGGCTCAATCAATTGAGGACCAGCCTTAGGAATTGATTGACGGAACGCGCCTTTAGCAGCAATTTCAAATGCAACTGCTGATGAATCCACTGCGTGGAATCCACCGTCGTACAATTCAACTTCAACATCGAGTACTGGGAACCCAGCTAATACGCCAGTATCCATCATGCTCTTGAAACCTTTCTCAATCGCTGGGAAGAATTCTTTAGGTACATTACCGCCAACAACTTTAGAAGCGAAAGTGAAACCAGTGTTTGGCTCACCAGGCTTGATGATGTAATCAATTTTACCAAATTGACCAGAACCACCAGATTGTTTCTTATGGGTATATGAATCATCAATTGTTTGAGTGATCGTTTCACGGTAAGCAACCTGAGGCTCACCTACTTGCAATTCAACTCCGTATGTACGCTTAAGGATATCTACTTTGATATCTAAGTGAAGCTCACCCATACCCGATAGGATGGTTTCACCTGAATCTTGGTCAGTTTCAACACGGAACGTCGGGTCTTCTGCCACCATTTTACCGATAGCAATACCCATTTTTTCAGTTGAGCCTTTATCTTTTGGTGTAACAGAGATAGAGATTACTGGCTCAGGGAATACCATGGCTTCTAAGATGATAGGATCTTTTGGATCGCAAAGTGTATGACCTGTTTGAACGTTAGTTTTCATACCTACAATAGCGATGATATCACCCGCTTGCGCCGAGCTAAGCTCATTACGGTCATCAGCCTGCATCTCACACATACGACCAACACGCTCAGTTTTACCCGTAGCCGCGTTAAGAATTGTATCACCTTTCTTAAGTGTACCTGAGTAGATACGCACGAAGGTAAGGGAACCAAAACGGTCATCGGTAATTTTGAATGCTAGTGCTTTAAATGTTTCTTTTGCGTCAACAAGTGCAAATTTTCCATTTGCTTCGCCTTCTTCGTCTGTAAGAGGTTGTGGATCAACGTCTGTAGGACAAGGTAAGTAATCAACAGTAGCGTCAAGGATGTTTTGCACCCCCTTGTTTTTAAATGCAGAACCGCAGTAAGTTGGGAAGAATTCCATAGTACGTGTACCTTTACGAATACAACGTTTGATTTCATCAATAGATGGCTCTTCGCCTTCTAAATATTTCTCCATCAAGTCATCATCTTGACCTAATGCTTCTTCAAGTAACATTTCACGGTATTCTTCTACTTTATCAACCATGTCCGCAGGCACATCAGAGATCTCGTAGTTTTCTGGAAGGCCAGTGTCGTCCCAGATGTGTGCCTTACGAGTAAGCAGATCAACTACACCAACAAAATCATCTTCGATACCGATAGGCAAAACCATAATTAGTGGGTTAGCACCCAATACTTTTTTGGTTTGATCTACAACACGATAGAAATCAGCGCCCATTCGGTCTAATTTGTTTACGAAGATAATACGTGCAACTTCTGAGTCATTCGCATAACGCCAGTTAGTTTCTGACTGAGGTTCAACCCCACCAGAGCCACAAAACACACCGATGCCGCCGTCTAATACTTTAAGCGAACGATATACTTCAACTGTGAAGTCAACGTGTCCTGGAGTATCGATAACGTTAAAACGGTGATCTTTCCAGAAACAACTTACTGCTGCTGACTGGATAGTAATACCGCGCTCGGCTTCTTGTTCCATGAAATCGGTAGTTGATTCACCGTCATGTACCTCACCGGTCTTATGAATTTGACCGGTAAGTTTAAGGATTCGTTCTGTAGTAGTCGTTTTACCCGCGTCAACGTGGGCAAAAATACCAATGTTTCTGTACTTTGCTAAATCTGTCATTATTCCAACTTCAGTCTGAGTAAAAATTGCGCGGGATTATACAAGATATTTCGACTTGATGCCGAATTTCTTTTGTATAAAATTTAATAAATTTAAAAGCGAAAGGATTTTAGCATGTTGTTTCCATTTAATCTTAAAAGCGATCAAAGAAAAACAGAGAGAAAACACTATTTTTCTTATAATTATGAGTCTTGTTCGATACTTTGAAAGTTGAACAGTCTCTAGTTTACACGTCTAGAAAGCGCCTGTTAAAAGCTTCTGCACTCGCAGGTTATAATTGTTGTTAGCGATAATTTTGTGGGTAGCAAAAAGAAGTGGCGTTTTTTACAAGAGTTTACGTGATAGGCATGGCACGATACAAACATAGGTGTACCTAAGAATCTAGTTGGTATTAATAACAAAGGTTTTATGCTTAAGTGATGATGGGATAGTCTGTTTTAATATTGCAAAAATACTTTCTAAATTTTTATCGTCTACCTTAGATTATCCTGTTTAGCTCAGGTGATCAGTTTACACAAAATAGTGGCAATGGCAGAATAAAGCTGTTGTCATCGTTCTAAATTTAATCAACGTTAACCATTGGAGAAAGTTAAATGATCAAAAAGGCTTTAGCAGTAATTATAGGTACAGCGATGCTGAATACATTTACAGTGTTTGAAGAGCCCGCTAAATCAGGTAAACAAGCTAAAGATGTAACAGAGTTTAGACAAGCTCTTTTCAAACTTGTAAAAAGCAATGTGGGCGCACTGGGAGCGATGAACAAAGGTGCGATCCCTTTTAATGTAGAAACAATGCAAACCAATTCATTACGCCTTCAACAATTGTCTTTGATGTTAAACGATTATTTTGCCACTGACACAACCGGATTTGATGTTGATACCGCTGCGTTGGATAAAATTTGGGTAAATCAAGCTGACTTTAAAGAAAAGATAATTGCTTTGTCAGTGGCTGCTAGCAATTTAAATAAAGTGGCTAAAGCGGTTGATACAAATCAGTTTAAGCCAGCTATTGGTCAAGTGTTTAAAAGCTGTAAAGGGTGCCACGACAATTATAAAGAAGACTAACTTTATGGGCATTTCACTACTAGCGAGTCAAATGCCCGTTAATTAATAATAATATTCTTCTACTGGTGGAGGGTTAATTTCAACCAACCAGTAAACAAAAAAAACTACCACTATGGCTAATATCAAAGCTCTAACTAACTTGGAATGAGGGATGCCCTTGGATGTTTCAATTATTTTTTTACCCGTTAACATGGGCGTTATCAAGTCATGTTTTAGACCCCATTGATACCAAGTTATTGCTAATACATGAATAACGACCAGACCGATTAATACATCAAAGACATTGTGGTGTAGCCACTGCATCCACTTCTGTATCGTACTGTTAACTGTATCGTAGTATGGTCCAGCACTGACTATATCGTCAGAAGTAAATAAGCCGCTAATGGCTTGTAAACCAACTAATATAAGCACCGCAGGTAATAACAACCCACCTAAAGGATTATGCCCTGTAGTAACAGTCTTCTGCTTTGATACGAGTGTCTGTAAATAGCCGATAATAGCCTTTGGACCCGCGATAAAACTGCTAAATTTTGCGTATCTTGTACCGAAAAATCCCCACAGAAGCCTAAATATGATCAGCCCTAAGGTAAAATATCCAATGAAGAAATGGATATGCATAGAGTTTTCTAATACCTCAGCAGTTAACCATTGGCCAAACAAACTGAGCACTAATAACCAGTGAAATAATCTTACAGGGATATCCCAAACTAAATTTTTTTTCATATGAAGAAAGTGTTTATTTATCATTTGTTAAAGTAGAGAGCCTTAACAAAAGTTTGTTAAGGCATGTGAAGAATAAATCTAATGTACCCAATGATGCTTTTGTGCTTTAGCGTCTATGGCTTGTTGTGTTGCTTTGGGCATAAACAATTGGTTATTTTGTTCGAAGAAAAAGGCCTCACGTTGTTTTTTGCTGCCTACTTCATTCATGGTCGCAGTTTCATACACGCGGCCATTTAACACGGTATATTCAACAAACTCACTGCGGCGAATATCAGTTAGTCCGTCACCGTCTATAATCATCATATCGGCTATCTTACCTACTTCAATACTGCCTATTTGTTTGTCCATGCCTAAGTGAGTTGCACCGTCAATTGTTCCTCCTCGAAGGGCTTCCCATGGTGTAAACCCACCTTGAGTCATTATCCATAACTCCCAGTGAGAGGCTAACCCTTCTCGTTGACCATGAGCACCAATATGTACACTTACGCCTTTGTCTCGCAATGTTTTGGCATACTCAGCGACAGCGACATGATTGTATTGATTGTCTGGTGCTGAAGGGCGTCTAATTGAACGACCATCCACTAAAAAGCTCGGGGTATAGCGCATTAAACGGGGATTTTTCCATACTTCGGTTCTGTCATAAAAGTATTCTTCGCCCATCATGCCACCGTAAGACACCACAAACGTTGGGGTGTAGCCGAATTTTGTCGCTGACCATAAAGCGGTTAAATCATCATAACCTTTGGCAATGGGTAGCGAATGTTCAAGACCTGTATGGCCATCGACTAACATTGATATGTTTTGCTGAAATTTGCCACCGCCTTCTGGGACTACCATCATGCCGAGCTCCTTAGCAGCAGCTAAAACTTGTTGACGGGTGTCACGTCTGGGTTGGTTGTAACTTTTGACAGAAATAGCCCCTGTATCTTTTAATCTTTGCATATGGAATAGGGCATCGTCATAACTGTTGATGATAGCTTTGTAGCCAAGTGCTTCTGCCCCATACAAAATGGTGCCAGTAGAGTAAATTCTTGGGGCAACGATCTTGCCTGCCTTTTGTAATTCAGCAGCTGAAAATATCTCAGTGGTATCGTTTGATGGATCGTGAATAGTGGTCACACCAAATGCGAGATTAGAAAACATGCTCCAGTTTTGCTGCGGTATGATCTCATTACTGCCCTGTGAGCCGTGGGCGTGAGCGTCAATTAGCCCAGGCAAAATGGTTTTACCTTTGGTATCGATAAGTAATGTTTCATCGGGAATAGTCACATCTTCATATTTGCCTATTGCGACAATTTTATTATCTTTGATTAATACCACGCCATTTTCGATTACTTCCCGTTGCCTATTTGCATCGCGCATCGTGACAACTGTGCCACCCACGAAGGCTTTGTAGCCTAAAGGTTTGTCTGCTTTTTGTTGAAATGATAAGTCAATGCCTTCACTTACTGGCTCAGGCAAGTCTTGTGGCGCATCCGCAAAAAAAGCAAAGGCATCTTTTAGTTTGCGCTCATAAAAGGTTGCGCCGTGATACCAACTGACTGATTGATTGTCGGCACTCCAAGTTAAGTATTCACCCGCGCGACTTGATATTTGTTTGACTGGCAATGAAGACATTGGCCCTGAAATGTCTTCATTGC
>CAJQKX010000089.1 GCA_905479025.1 uncultured Paraglaciecola sp. | reverse complement strand
ATGCCGCTACTGCGAGCCGACGTCGCGCGATCCACGCCCTCAAGAACCAGAGCTATGGCGAGTATGCGCCGAACAACACAACAATCTCTGGTTCGTTTGGCGATAAAACGCAACTCTCGCGCAGAAATATCCGGTCGTGTAATGGCTATAGCTCGTCCCATCTATTCCTCCATGCTAAGTGCACACACAGATTCAGATTTCTTCGGAATTGGAAACCTTAAAATGAGTCAGCTTTTCGGGCTAATGGTATAACTGCAGTGCAGTGCTGTGATGCGAAGTAATGCGAGCGAGAACAGATTAAACAGCACATAGATGCGCAGCAGATATGTTGATTTATCCAAATATATACACACACATTATCACTCTAGTTGACAAATACTTACGTAAAACAAAGAGAAGCTATGATCAGAAAACTACTACATGAGGTGCGTGATGTATTGAAACAAGCAGACGCCATTGCAAGTGAACGCAAGTTTTGTGAGCATTGGTTAGGCAAGGACTGCCGCTTGTTGGCAGCGCTGAAATCTTAAAGTGTATGATTTTCTTCAGAGCTTTACGGCAAAACGCCTAAAGTTAAAGCGCCAAATATAATGTTGTTGTTTCGAATGATTAACGGGATTTTCAACGAATTTTCTGATTCATCTTGTTTTGCGAGGCCCAAAAAGATTGAGTAGAAAAACCCCTCAAGATCGGCTTCTACGTAGCCTAACCCTTTTGCCAGCTCAAATAAGCTTTTCCATTCTTGCACTGTCACATTCAAATTTCCGTCGAGGGTTCCTGCCGTGTTGTAGGCAAGCGTTCCATCCAGTGAAATTGATGTTGTGCCGTAAATTATTTGCGCTTTCTGCAAAAGCAGCTTCTGTAGTGCAGGTGCTCCATTATCGACAACAAACCGATCCAAAGGTCGCGTGAGCAGAACGTCGGCGTTAAATGATAAATTTTGAATATATTGATAACCGCCTGGCAAACCAACAATCAGGTTCGACAGATCAAAATTCTCAATATTTGCATTTAAGAGGTAGGTATTGTCATCGTTTGGTGATGCTTCAACGCGCGCAAAAACTCTATTGATATTTGCGGTCAACTGCCCTTCAAAGGAAAAGCTCACGTCTTCAAAAAGAGCGTCGAGTCTCCCGAGAGAAAGCTGCATGTTGGGTTGAAAAAGGAAAATTAAATTTGCAATACGCGCATTTATTTCAAGCGATCCAATAGCCCCAGAGATACTGTGAGGCTGAGATAAATCGAGGTTTACCTCATTCGGTAGATAGCTTTTAGCCTCAACAAAAACTTGCGGGGTCGCCCATGTGACACTGTCTTTCGTTCCGAACTCAACATCGGTAATCCCGACTGAAAAATTTTGAGGATAGCCGGTCACAGCGGCCACTTCAAACTGAAGGGTTGGTTTAGAACTTGGCGTATTTTGGCTTGCCAAAGACAAGCCATGCTCAACCACATAAGAAAAGGCTAACCAATAGCCGGTCCAAATTAAAAATGGAATGGCTATCAGAAATGCCGTTCGCTTGAAGAGCTTAATCACCATCGTAACACAGATGCTCCCAGATTAAGGTCCCTTAGGTCTTGTAAAGAGTAAGGGGTCAGCCTGCTTTTGCAAGCTCTGCTTTAAGAGCGGCGATATATGAGTTGCGTGCAGTTTTATAAACAGAAATTTCGTTCTGCAGTTTTCTCATTTGGACTTCCAAAAACTGAAGACTTGCCAGCTGGGCTTTGCCGTTGTCTGTCAAATCTTCTGTGTTGTAATCAATGTCATCCACTGTGATTTTAGGCATTTCGTTTCCTTTTAGTATTTAGTCAAAAAGCGAAGCAATATTGACGCCCGACTTTCCTTCGATCATTTCTCGTTTTAATTCGCTAACATAACTTTTTTTGGCGCGGGTTAATACGGTATAAAGGTTTGTCATATCCTGAATCTGTGTATCAGCGTGTTGAAGCTTCTCTAAGATAGCCTTTGCATTTTGACTTGGGTTATCCAAATCATGTTCAATGCCATCAATATTGATTTTCTTTGCCATGAAACGGTCTTACTTACGACTGCTTTTAAGCAGTTCTCCTCTAAGTGCCGCTTGGTAGCCAAGACGCGCAGTATCGGCGACAGCCCATTCATTTTGCAGCTGCTGAATTTGTTGATCAACGAACTGAATATTTGAAAGTTGAGTTTTGGCAGGATCAGACATTTCGCTAATTTTGTATTCAAAATTATCAACTGTCATTATCTCGGAAGGTTCTTGTTCCATTTTCGCCTCTTTTTTTATTTTGCCACTTTGCACGTTCATGCCCCGTCTCCAAACATTATTTTTGTCGAAACCCTGTATTTATCGAGTGTAAAGTCCAATGTAATTGTATAATAAAAACCTCGACCATCGACAATGCCAAAATCCTCAAATTGCGCCATATGTTTCATTTTTGATGCACTAAACAAGAGTTAAAAACATGCGAATTTCAACTTTTATATTCGCCTAAATTGAGATGTTTGTTACCTCAGGTAAGCGCGGAGACACTCGGTTCATCATGAATTTTTTCAATTCCAAATCCAGATCTTCGCTTAGCATAAGAGATTTTCGACTTTTCTTTTCGCTCTTTGTTTTAACTAAACTTCCCTCCTCAATCTTCAGTTTAAGGAAAGCATAAAGCGTCATGGGGTTCTCTGTTTTTGTATTCAGCATATCGATATAGTTCCAGATGCCGTAATCTGGGTTTCCATCCAATTCCGCTATCGTAAGAAGTAATTCCCATCTGCTGATATTCTTCATGTACGGGAACAGCGTTGATTTAGTGTCTACGGCCCGCAAAACGAGCAATTCATCTTTAATTGTCATTTTCAAGAACCTTTCTGATTGTTTTGTATGCTTTATCACCGACCATTTAGTCACGGAGAGCCAGCTCTTTCACCTTCGAAATGGGTTGCCAAACGTAGTCGAGAATCGTGCGTTTGCCAGAGACGACATCAACTGTAGCTGTCATGCCAGGAAGCAGCACAACTTCTTCTCCGGTTTCCAGAGTAATGCCACTGTCGATGGATATATCCAGTAAGTAGTAAGATCGACTAGCACCGCTTGACGTGTCTGTTATCGCATCGGGGCTAATACTGGTGACATACCCATCAATGGCACCATATTTAGAGGAGTCGTAAGCGCTCAGGCGAATGCGTACGAAGTCATTCATGCGGATGCTTGAGATGTCTTTAGGATCGATTTTAGCTTCAAGCTTCAAGGCCTCACCTGTCGGAACAATCTCCAATATTACATCGCCTGCGCGGACATATGCTCCAACGGTCTGAAAATTAATCCGATTAACTATGCCGTCGATGGGTGCACGGATCAAAGTGCGTTTGACCCGTTCTTTCAGCGCTGGAACCAGCGTATTTACCTCACTCAATTCCGCTACAACTGTGTTGAGTTCTTCCAATGCGCGGCGTTTATAGCTGTCGAGGCTGTTTGAAATCTCGTTTTCAACCTCCAAGATGGCCGATTGGGCATTTGCAACACGCGTTATTGCGACTTGTATCTCGCCGGCCATGCGTTGCTCATCACGGCGCAGCTCAAGGAGTCGCGTTTCGGGCATAATATTTTGACGCACTAGAGGGTCAATAATAGTGATTTCATCTTCGATCAGCCCCAGCATATTACGGGAGGTCGCCAACGATTGCTCAGAGGCCATCAGATCCTGTACCCTTTGAATTTTTTGGAGTCTCAGAATCGACATGATGCCAGAAAGTTCTTTGCGCTTTGCAAGGTGCAGGGCTTTTTCAGTCGTAGCGGTATCTTTAGATTGGGCTATCATCGCAGCGTCAGGGTCAAAAGCTAATTCCTGGCTTTCGGCCTGTAAACGAAATTCTCTTACAACAAGGGTCGCGGCACGTTGCTGAAGTTTGTCCAGTTCCGACTGTAATTCTATTGGGTTGATTTCATAAAGCACGTCATCTGCCTTTACGAAGGAGTTTTCATCCACCGAACGTGATAAGATTACGCCGGATTCAGAAGACTGCACCATTTGGTTCTGCGTGGTGGATGCAATTTTCCCATCCCCGCGGGTGACATTGTCCAATTCCGCTATTGAGGCCCAACCCACCACTGAGAAAATCAAGGCCGCAATGACGAAAAGAATGAGCGAGTTTCCAAAGCCCTCACGCTCTTCCATTTCTCGGGATAGTTTTTCGAATTTTGATTTGACCATGACGCTCTCTTATTCTTGTTTTTTCAGCTCATTAGGCGGGGAATCGACAATAATATTGCCCTGGTCCATAACGAGGACGCGAGTAACAAGATTGAGCAGTGTTTTTCTATGCGTAACCGCAACCATAGTCTTGTCAGTGAGGTAGTCAGAAAGGCGCTTTATAATAGCAGCCTCTGTGGATGAATCCATAGAGCTTGTTGGTTCGTCGAGTACTAAAATATTTGGCTCATGCAAGAGTGTGCGGCTTAGGTTTATCGACTGGCGTTGCCCACCCGACAATCCAACACCACGCTCTTTGATTTTCAGATCATATCCGGCAGGATTGCCTTTAATAAAATCATCTGTGCCAGAGAGTTGGCAGACCTTTAAAAGATGCTCATCATCATAT
>CAJQKX010000088.1 GCA_905479025.1 uncultured Paraglaciecola sp. | reverse complement strand
CGACGAAAGGCCGAGATGGCAATCTTCGAATACATCAACGGCTTCTACAACCCGCGTCGAAGGCATTCAGCACTGGGTTGGAAAAGCCCGGTCGCTTTCGAACGGAAGGTGGCTTAAACGAGCACTTGGGGCGGCACTAAAGTGTGACAGGTCCATCTCAGCTTCTTGCTCTTCAATCATACCAATAATCGGGGCCTCGGTAAAACGGCTCTGTCGCATTCGTTGGCTCCCTCGAAGATTGAATAAACTCTACATTAAAATGAGGGAAGTTTCGGCGGACAGGTCAGAATCAACTCGACCTTGTCGCTTGAGTGCAGACTACTTGAGTCAACTTCTATATCCTAGTAAAATTGATGGTCCGTATTTTCCTTAGATAAAGCTCTTGAAAACTCAACCTCTGGAGCATTTGAAGTCAGTCAAAAATTAATTTAGAAAAAGCGAAAAATAAAGACAAGTTGAGGGGGTTTGAAATGAAGATTGTCGTCATTGGTCTGGGCTATGTTGGCCTTTCAAATGCTGTGTTGCTTGCTCAGAACAATCAAGTGATTGGCGTAGATATTTCTAAAGATCGTGTCGACTTGATCAATGCACGTCAGTCTCCGATAGTTGATCAAAAATTAACTGAGTATCTGAGGGACGGTGTTTTGAATTTGAAAGCCAGTTTAGATCTTAATACTTCTGTAGTTGATGCTGATTACGTTATTGTATCAACGCCTACAAATTATGATCAAAAAACCAACTTTTTTGATACGTTGTCAGTTGAAAAAGTAATAAAACAAGTAATTAGAAGCGAACCCAGAGCTTGTATTGTTGTAAAGTCTACAATTCCAATAGGGTTTGTTGATGATATACGTAGCCGGCTTGATACTCAATCTGTGATTTTTTCTCCTGAATTTTTACGTGAAGGTAGCGCTCTATTCGATAATTTATACCCCAGCCGTATTGTTGTCGGCGAAATATCTAAGCGTGCAAAAATCTTTGCTAGATTATTAGCGCAAGGAGCGCTCAAAAAAGACATTGATACTTTATTTACGGGTTCGAAAGAGGCTGAGGCAATAAAATTATTTTCTAATACATATCTCGCGATGCGCGTAGCATTTTTTAATGAGTTAGATAACTATGCTCTAGCCAAAAGTATCGATTGCAAGCAGATTATCGAAGGGGTTTCTTTAGACCCTAGAATCGGTTCCTACTACAATAATCCGTCGTTTGGTTATGGCGGTTATTGCCTGCCAAAAGACACAAAGCAGCTTCTTGCAAGTTATGAAGGAGTTCCACAGCATATTATAAGCGCTATTGTGGAATCAAATTTGTCGCGGATGGATTATCTCGCAAATGTAATTACTCAAAAAAAACCAAAAGTTGTTGGAATTTACAGATTGGCCATGAAAACAGGAAGTGATAACTTCCGGACCAGTTCCATTTTAGAAATTATGGAGCGTATCAAAGATACAGACACTACTCTAATTATATTCGACCCGTCCTTGGCAGGAGAAACTATATTTGATGCAAAGATAGAAAAAAATTTGATAGCCTTCAAAGAACAATCCGATTTAATTCTTGCAAATCGATTGATGCCAGAGTTGGAGGATGTAATTGCAAAAGTTTTTACTAGAGACTTGTTCGGTTTTAATTGATCAAAATAGCAATTGATGAAACGCGCTTAGCGAAAACGTCGCAAAAGAAAAAAATATCAAGGAACAAAAAATGTCAAAAGTAGCATTAGTCACAGGTGGAGCTGGCTTTATAGGCTCACATCTTGCAGGCGAATTGATAAAACAAAGCATTAAAGTTGTTGTTGTGGATGATCTATCTGCAGGAAGATTGCATAGAATTCCAAATGGTTGCCAATTTATACAAAAACGTATCCAAGACACCTATGTAAGCGAACTACCAGACAAGTTAGATATCATTTATCATTTAGGTGAGTATTCGAGAGTGGAAAATAGTTTCAATTGCGCTGACGGTGTGATTTCGAATAATCTAACAGCTTGTGCAGAAGTCCTGAAAATCGCTCGAGAAAAGAATGCAAAACTTATATACTCTGGCAGCTCTACAAAATTTGGTGACAAAGGGGATAATAAATACGATAGCCCATACGCACTTTCGAAATATTTAAATACTGAGATGGTAAATTCATACGCTGGTTGGTATCGTTTAAAGTATGCAATATCATATTTCTATAATGTATATGGAGATGGTGAAAATTCCGAAGGTGAATTTGCCACGGTCATTGCAAAATTTTTGAAACGAAATCGCGACGGAAAGAAGCTCGAGATTGTTTCTCCAGGTACACAAACTAGAAATTTTACACATATTGATGATACGGTTGACGCTCTTATTTTAATTGGAGAAATGGGAAATGGTGACAATTACGGCATCGCTTCTGATCAATATTTTACGATTAAAGAGGTTGCTAATATGATTTCAGACAAACAAGCTTTGATACCAGATCGAAAAGGCAATCGAATGTCTGCGGCTGTTGTATCAGAAAAAACAAAAAAATTGGGCTGGAAACCCAAACGTAACTTGAAAGCATATTTGGCTAGAGCAGTGTTGTGAGTCCGTGTGGACCTGTCACGGTTTGATGCCGCTCCTTTAATAGCATTGACTGTAACAAAGGAGACTGACTATGGGATTGAAACGGACGGACGAATTCCGCCAAGATGCAGTGCGGATTGCACTGTCCAGCGAGCTTACCCGCAAACAGGTGGCTGACGATCTGGGCGTCGGCATGTCGACGCTGAGCAAATGGATCATGGCATATCGGGACACTGACGTGGTGTCGAAAGAGGATTTGGACCTCGCCCAAGAGAATGAGCGACTTCGGCGTGAGATCCGGCTTCTCAAGGAGGAGTATCCGTCTTGGTCAAGCCGCTTTTTCAG
>CAJQKX010000087.1 GCA_905479025.1 uncultured Paraglaciecola sp. | reverse complement strand
CCCTGCTGCACCTGCCAAACAGGCTCACGCCAATTAAGGCGGAAACGTCTAGCAAAAAACAAATCTTGGTCTTCGATCTGTGTAACCTTAATATTAAAACGTATATTTTGCTCTGCAATGACCACACTGCTGACCTTGCCTATTATTTGTATTGGTTGACTAATTTGTTCTGAAGATAGTTGCAAATAGTATTGCCAATGCCCTACACTCGCCATCCATACTATGCCTAGCAAAAAAAAACCAAGGTGTTGATGTTTTCTAATTGCTAGGCCAGCACAAATTAATAATAAAAGAGTAATCAGCATGCTAGGCAAGCTTATCCAGAATAAACTGGAAAACGAGGCGGCAATGAAACTGCAAAGTTTACTGTCCATATTAAGTGGTAAATGCTTTCCGTAGCTGCATGAAATTAAAGTATAGAGAACTATTCTGAAAAAGTTTATTAAGCGCTTTCTACCCAGTCCAAAGAAAGTCAAAGAACATAAAATATTGTCAATTTTTGGTACTTTGCTTCACGATCCTAATCTTTGGCATTTAAATAGACGCTCAGCGTCAGGGGCCTTTGCTGTGGGATTATTCTTCGCATTTTGGCCTGTGCCTTTTCAAATGTGGTTGGCAGCAGCATTGGCCATCCCCTTGCGGGTTAACTTACCGTTGTCTGTGGCTACAGTCTGGATAACTAATCCTTTCACTATGACGCCCATTTTTTACAGTGCTTATATTGTAGGTACTTCAGTAATGGGCTCCCCACAAAAAGATTTTAATTTTGAATTGAGCTGGGACTGGGTACTACAAAGCATTGAAACCATTGGCCCAGCGTTTTTGGTAGGTTGCCTGATATGTTCAATATTTTTTAGTGCCGTGGGGTTCTTTAGTTTAAATTATCTGTGGAGGTTATCAGTTACTAAAGCATGGGAAAAACGTATCCAGAAACGTTACCCAAAAGCCTAAAGTGATACAGGAAAAGTGATGATTCAATCACTTTTTTGAGTCTTTATTAATAAAAAATCTATAGTGCTTCTTTTTAATTTATTTGCAAAAATAGTCTACTAAAAACAACGATATCCTCTTAGCTACGTATGCATCATAAATCCTCTGGTATCGTTTGGGCTCATTGCAAGCATTAGCAGGTCACATGACGCCTTAACTTTATATTTTGCTTGAAATGAATAGGCCCAAAGTCAGCTTGATATAATGAACACAATAATTGTGCACTTCCGAAAAATGTAACAATAAATATATCAGCTAGAGGGTATTGGTCACCTAGCTGGGCACTACTTTTTAACAATAATCAATTCATCAAGACTTAGCTTCTCAGGCCGGTATAGATTGACTTTATCATCTTCTTTTGGGTAACCAAGAGCCAAACCACAGACTAATTTGTACCCTTTTGGAATATCAAAATATTTTTCTAAAGGTGAACGCCACATACCAAGAGCGCCCTGTGGGCATGTCCCTAAACCTCTGTCTGTAGCTGATAACATAAGTGATTGCATCATGATCCCTGAATCAACCAATGCGGTAAATTTCATACTTGGATGAATAAAGACAAAAATAGCAACGGGTGCATCAAAAAACGTAAAATTTCGGGCCATAGCCTCATCCCTAGCCTGTTTGTCACCACGAGCGATACCAAGAGTGTCGTATAAACCTTTGCCCGTTGCCATTCTACGGTTTTGAAATATACCAGGATATTTACCCAAAATAGGTTTGTAATCTCCATCAGGCATGGCCTGACTTGTGGCTGCACTAAACAACTTAAGTGGCAATGGCAGACGTTGTATTTTGTTTATTTTATAATATCTAGACAGCAATTCCTGTCCAAGTTGTTTGCATGTGTCGCCATCAGCAACAGCCACTTTGTAGGGTTGAGTATTAGAGCTTGAGGGTGATTCAATGGCATCCAATAAAATATCGTTAATCGTGTCCTTTTGAACCGGTCGATCGGAAAATGCTCGAATACTTCTGCGCGAACGCAGTACTGCTGAAAATTCCATGTGTATCCTTATGAAAACTAGATTGTTGGATCTTTCATGAATTTAGCATAGCAGTCAACTCGCACAGACCATAATAACTGTCCATATATGTTCCTGCTGGTTGCGAAGGTTGCTCTTTGATTAAATCATATATGGGACAGAACACAGTACTTGTAACTGCTCTGATAGCTTTGATTTTAATCCAGCGCATATGCGACATCATTTTGTCGTTTAAACAGGCTCACCTTGAGTACCACTGAGTCATTAATTTCTTCAAATGTCACTTCTAATGAGTAGCCAATAATAGATATTTAACAGTAATATTTATCTCATTAGGAAAATGAGTTCTTGATGGCTGACTCACTCAGGATGTTAACCTTTGCTTGAGGCTGGCTTTGTAGAGAAAATGTTCGTTGAGTGTTGAAATATATAGCCTACCCTGCAACCACACAAGTTTCTCGGCTATTACCAAAGACTATTTCAGGCTATCTAGCTGCTATCATACTATCTATCAGCAGCTCCTCATCCTAAAATTAATCACCTTCGAAATTGAACATGGGACTAAGACAAA
>CAJQKX010000086.1 GCA_905479025.1 uncultured Paraglaciecola sp. | reverse complement strand
GTCATAAAATCCAGCAAGTCATTGGAGTTCAGGGCCCAATAAGGAATCTGCAATTTCTCTTCGCCTGATCGAGGGTCCACAGAGAAAACACTGGCAACATCGGCTAACGCCTCTGAGTATTCACCATGAATATCCAGCATGATTATCCTGGTGCTGGGATATTCGTGTTCAGAATCTGGGTTTGCACAGATAGACCGTAACAGGCTGGCGGTAGTAGTTGATTTACCTGATCCGGTCGATCCCAGAATGGCCGAGTGCCTAGTTACTAACTCGTTTAATGAAACCTTCGCCGGAATACTTTCAGCACTAGATAAAGTACCAATTTTGATATGGCCAAATTCACTACTGCCATAGATTTTGGCGAGACTACTCTCTGTTGTTATATGAACACTATCGCCGATATTAGGGTACTGACTAATACCTCTTTCGAAAACTCCGCCAATAGCCTCACCGATTAACTGAATCTGCATCCAGCGCCCTGTCTCATCATCTACATGATCTGTATGCAGAGGCATGGCCTTAGCACCAACCTCTGAAACAACACCAAATAAATCCTGATAACCCTGAGGAATCCTAACAAAGCTACCAACTTGACCAATTCGATATGTTCTTCCTTCGATGATAGAAAGACCAGAAGCTATCGACTTCGCCAAGTGAACGCTGACAGTAGAACCAGAAACAGATGCTACCGATCCTAAATATGTTGGATCACGACTTAGCATCAACTTCTCCAGTTTCTTCGGCCTCAGCTATCGGGCCTTCTTCGGAGTCATTATCTTCAGAGTTTTCAACTCGATGCCTAAACTCAGTCGCTTGAGACAGGGCAAAGAATCGCGCTAGCTTTGCAAAATCACCCAATATAAAAGCGCCATCATTAAGTGAAGCATCCCAGAACGTGCTTCTAATTCTCACCCATTCGTCGCTGGGCGGTTCGCCAGGCTGCCATTTACCTTGCACACCAAATATAATCGCCCCGTCTTGAGCATAAACGCTCATATTTGGCCGTCTCATTGCAAGATCGACAGCATATTTTTCATCAACAAGAGAACGATACTGAAAAGCGAGAATGGCGGTATGGGTATTCGCAGCTAAGGCCTCATCTAAAACGGCTGTTATATGCGCATCAAAAAATGAAAAGCCAGTACATATCAATAGACTATCTGGCGTAGTCAAAAACTCTTTCAATCTTTCAAATAAAGCGGAGTATGGTTGCCTAGTTATCTGGTCATACTTTAGATGATCGGGGTAGATTAACTTGGTAGCGTTCCTTTGTCCTGTACGGATGACCGTACTGCCAACAACGTCCCAGCCAAGAGAGCCGTGTATCTTCCATAGCCGTGACCACCTAGGCGGCATACTGTCTGAGGAAATACTAGTGGGATCAAAGAAAGGCCTGTGAGAACCTGAAAAACCATCAAAATAGGGTAATTGCGCTCTTTCAAAAGCTTCCTCTAAAAGTAAATCGTAATTAGGAGAAAATATTTCTATCGGATGCTCACGATGTGTGCCACCTATCCATGTCACTAATTCTGTATAGGGGTTTGCTTCTTCAGGTAACTTTGCCGCTACGACACTTCCGATATGCTCACAAATTCTGGTAGCCAATCCACCGTATCCATTGCCATTCAAACCATGAATTTCAGCGGCCCCTATCGCTTGAGATAATTGTCTTATTCGAGTAAGAATTGTTTCTATATTTGGATTATCGCCTAGCTCTGGGCGCAACGCATCGACGACTTGTTTATCTTCAGCCCCTAGGGAACCAATGACTGAATCCGTTAATCTCGCAACATCAGGAATAATTGGGTTACCTGAATCATCGATATTTCCGTGCTCGTCTACTTTAACTGACACTGGCGCACCAGCACCTACAAGCAACCCAATTCGCTTCTTTCCTTGCGACAATATCTGTCGCAAATCGACCATATATCGATCCGGATTATGTACAGTCGTTTGCGCCATAGTTTTCCCCTATCTTATTCCTTGATTTAGTCTTCAAACTCCGCTGAACCAAACCCTAAAACATTACTGTTTTCTTTAATCGTTCTTTGCAAAGATTCGTCAAACCCATCTTTGCTGTCCGCCTGTATTTCCACTGAGATTGATACATTAACCCCTGTCTTTGTCGTGAACTGCTGAACAATCTCATCGACTATATCGGCAAACTTCATTTTGGCCGTTAGTGGATCTAAGTCTATCGTCCCGTAAAAGCTCCTTTTCGCGATAGATTTAACAGGCTCAACTTCACCTCCATTATTCCTGGGAGCAGGGGAAGGCTGAAGACCACCGTTTTCATCACTCGCTCCAGACCCAGCCTGAGAGCCAGAATCTGGTTCCCCTGCAGGCTGTGATACAGGTTTACTACGCTCGCGGTATTGCTCCGATTCATCACGATCAATTAGCACACCGGATTCATCGAGCACCACCAATCCGCCATTGCCAAAACGGAACCCAAGGTAACGATCACCATCAACACCAGAGGCGTAACCAAAGAAGTCTTCACTATCCAACCCATGGGTAATAGCATTTTTATAAACTTGATCACTGATCAATCGAGGTAGGTATAAGTAATGGCAGCTATCCTGGTAAACCTTCAAAGCGTTAACGCTTTTTACCTCGTCTTTGAAGTACCATTGATTAAGAAGGTTTCTCAGATGAATGGGAGACCATTCAGAAATAATCCATTCTTCTTCGCGAAGCTTATTCTCAATTTCTTGAACCAGATTCTGCGCATTCGTCGAAATAGATACGGTCTCCCAGTCAATCTTCTGGTCAGTCGCACTAAACTGATGCGGGCACAATAGCCACTTATAGGCTTCACGAATGACTTGATGAAGGTTCTTTTCAGCAGACGCGGCATTCTTCTTTGCCTGCTCAGCCATATACAAATCTAGATTCAGTTTACCTTCATTGATATCAGTAACAATTTCCTTCCACGCGATACATGCTCTACCCGCATCCTTAAGGCGACCTACAACATCATAATCCGGCGCTAAGAAGATAAGCCTGTTCCGTTTTTGACGCGGCTGATCACCACGAGATTGCAGGATTGATTCAGCGGCATCGATAGCTGCACTGGAATCGGTACGGCTGTAACCTTGATTCAAGGCTAAAACGACCAATCTTGGGCCGGAGCCATATTCATCCGGCACATCACTCGACGGCGTAAAAACATGAATACCAGAAAAGATATGCCTTGAACCAAAAACACGCTGCACTCGCTGCTTAATTTCAGCGTTCAGAGAGTCATTTTCAATATTCTGCTTACGGCTTTCCATTTCACGGCGCAGGTTTGGCTTAGTATCGAGCCAAAA
>CAJQKX010000085.1 GCA_905479025.1 uncultured Paraglaciecola sp. | reverse complement strand
AGTTAGAGGGGTTAGGTCTTGTATTTTGCACAAAGTTGAAGACCTGACCCTGAGGTACAGTGGAAGTGAATTAAATATAACAACAAAAGGACTATTACAATGAGCTGGAGTAACAACAATCGCGCGCACACAAGTTTGTGGTTTTTTGAAAAATGGCATTTGGGTCAAAAAAGCTCACCTTTTCACCCTTCTGGAGAATGGTCAACAAGGTTTTTAATTAAATCTGCTTCGGGTGAAAGTGTCGAAATGACTAACAATAAAGCGCTTGCACATGCTCAATTGGTCGACGATGCAATGACCAGTTTATACCGAGCCAAGTATGAAGAGGGTATTTCCCAGCAAAATGCGATAGACAGCATATATGCAGTATTAAAGGATCCTGAGAAGCTACTAAAAGACTTGGGTGACCCGGTTGATGAGGCATATCATTTTCTTGGGGAAACATAATCATGAAGTTAATCTGCGCATTAACTTTAGTACCCGCCTTTTCTGCAGTAGCTCAACCTAATATCTTTAGCGACATCTTAGAGCAAAATTTGCAGCAACATTCAGCGACAATATGCGATAAATTTTCGGCTCTACCGCCGGAAAGTTGTACTGCTCTTGTTAAGGCTGCCGCAGAATCGGCATCATGGGATAAAGTAGATAAAAATGCCCTTAAAGAAGGCTTAAAGGAAGGTTTTGCCCAACCACAATTCTTAAACTCAGCCTTAAATAAAGCCTTTGGAGAGACACCTCCTATCGGTCTTAAGTTCAAGTCATTGGACGTGGAAGACGGCGACAATGTACTCGCCGTTACTTTTGAGTATGCCCACAGTATTAATAAGAAGAGAATCGAATCGAAAAATGGTTGGAATCGCAGTATTGCCACCGATTTTAAGGCAACGGGCACCCTGACTCAAGACGCCGCCAAAAACCCCCACAACTTCATTGAGGCTAAACTTACCCTTAACGGCAACTGGTTCACTGATATTCCTGAGCACGGCGAGGAGTTTGCGAAGGCTCTATCTGATTTGAGTTTGGCTGCGGCTCAATGTGGAGGTGGAGTGACTGAATTAACTCCAGAAAACTGTAAGGCTAATGAGAAAGGGCTCAATTATTTGGCCAGTACCAGCGAGTTTTTAAACTCTTATCAAAATTACCAGCTCGGTGTCGACCTTGGTTATGAAGCCGATCAAGAATTTAAAGCGACGCAAACTAAAGTCAGTGCCTTTGTTTTTGCCCAATATGAAGACTGGGGCGACAACTCCTGGTTAGGCGCATTAAGTGTGACACCCGCCGTTCGTTTGGGCGTAGATACCATTGACCCGAATAATAAAACACCGCGAGCACTGGCCGGCGATAATACCAGTTATTATCGCTTTTCAGGTGAAGTCTCACTATGGGCTCCGTTAACAGAAATTAGCGGCACACCCATCGTATTTACCTTCAACTATCGTTATTACAAAGAGCTCAGCCCTTCCGAAATAGTAAAAAATGGCAACTTAGATAGCTACCAATTCAAGACTTACAGTCTTAGTGGTACCAATGGTTTATTCGTTAGTTACTCGTCTGGGCGCTTGCCTTTTGACCGACAGACCAACAATGTTGTTGAATTAGGGTGGCAAACTCACTTTTAATTGCGTGGTTTACCTTGCACGTTTTTTTAGGTTACAGGGGAATGGATTAGACAAGGCGGTTTCTACTAAGTAAATGTGATGTGCATTGGATGATAAATTAATAAAAGGGGGCAGATCCAGATTAAAGGCTTAACTTAATTGAATCTCATCAACTAAGTTATTCTTATGCTGAGGAAGCCAAGAGTCTCACTGGTTGGCGTGCCAGAACATGTTATTCGACGGGGTAACAGCCGGCAAGTGATCTTTACTGGTGATATGAAAGCCTATGTCACATGGTTGAGGAGTATGCTGATAAATTCTACGTCGCTATTCATGCTTGGGTCTTGATGACTAATCAGGTTACTCAAACACCCACCGTAATTTTTGTTTAACGAGCATGTGAAAGGACAATTACTGGACGATATCCGCCAATCGGTAAATAAAGGTTTGGTTTTCGGAAGTAAACGTTTTGTTGAAGGGGGTGGAGACCTTACAGAAAAAAGCTAAAGGAAGGGAGCAGGGGCTGGCCAGTCGGATGGAAAAAAGAAGAAAAATTTTATTAATTTAGATCTGATCCGATTTATTCCTAACAAAAGAAGAGACAGACAAACCCGTTGATTTGTTTAGGGCTAATCCGCTCTTCATGCATTCGTTGGTTGGCTAATTTTCAGAGTTAATCTCAAAGCTAGTCAAAGACAGGAACTTCCAGCTCTTACCATCATATACCAGAGTTTCAATCAGGCCTTGTGTCGATCGCTCACGCTTTCCCTCATAGTTATTGCCTACTGAAACCGTGTTATAGTTAACAATTGCGGTACTTCCTACCACTACGATAGATACAGGAAATAATTCATATATAAGGGTTGTGTCAGTTTTTTCGCCAAATCGTGACCATTTAGCCATAGACTCTGCTTCTCTGGGCTGAGGCCATGATTCACCCCAAGCCACTACGTCCTTGTGAACATAATTTGTTGGCCAGTTACCATTTTTAGCAACTTCATCTTCCCAAGATTGTGTAACTACCGACCAAACCGTAGCCTGTTCTTTGTTCCAGTCGGCTGCCATTGCAAAAGTTGTCATGCTGACTAAAGCTACTGCTGCCGCGAGTCGGACTATCATTTTTTTCATGTCATATATCCTTTATGTGTTTTTGTAATTAAGTACCATCAATTGTCAGAATTGCACTCTAGCCTTGCTAGGGATACCTACTTCTGTTGCATAAATGTACGCTGTCATTTTTGATAATGCTATCAATATGTTAACTATTTATTTTTCAATTGCATAATATCAAAATACCGACGGCAAAAAGCTGAAAGAGGCAAACTTGAACTTCCGATTCTGGGTGATAAAAACCTTTACCCACATCAAGGCCCCCATTGTAAAAATCAGTGAAAACACATTTAAATCAATATATTACGCGGATAAATTAGGATAGCAGCCTCGATAACTATTTATTTAAAAAAGAACTTTTCTAATTCCTTAATTTTCATTTTTGGTGGCTAGCCACTGCCTCTACCATATTTAACGTTTCAGCACAAAAAAGCTAATTTTAGGGGCAAATAACAGAGAAGTCATTTGAACGGAAGTTGGAGAGAACACATTTTAGCAACAACGCGGTTGGCGCACATAAACTAAGCCATTTTGTGCGGTTAAAAACTTTAGTAGCGCGCGGGACGCTGTTTGAAATCAGGAATGGATCCCAGTGTGTACGGCACATGCTTTTAATTTCTTGAAGAACACGCGAATTCTCGTTCCAGTTATCGAAATGTCCTATTAACTCAGCAAAAGATTGTTTGTCATCTATACGCTTTAAACGTATATTATATTTATGAAATCAATATTTGTCTAATCAAGTCTTTTTGAAAGGCATCCTACTGAGTATCTATCAAACGATGATTATCAAATATTTCAATGTTCATTGTTAGCAGAACCAAAGAAAGGGGATGCGATACAAGGTGCTGGCGGGTTACGAAAAGTTCGAGTAGCGGCAAAAGGGAAGGGGAAGTGCGGTGGAGCATGAGTGATTTACTACTACTTTGACCAATACAATCGTTTCTATTTGCTGACCATATATGCCAAAAATGAAATATCTGATTTAACAAGTGATCAAAAGAAACAATTGAAAGACTTTATGCAGGTGTGGAAACATGAACAAACGTGATTTATTTGCAGAACTAACAGCTTCTCTTGGTGAGGCAAAAGAGCATAGTGAGGGGAAGTTAACCTTAAAAACGCACGAAGTAGTAATAGCCAATGAATTGATGATTTCACCAAATGAAATTTTGTCTATTCGTGAAAAATTTAATATGTCTCGTGGGGTATTTGCTAATTATCTGCACACATCAGTGCTAACATTAGAAAATTGGGAGCAAGGGCGCAGTGCGCCCAACAGACAAGCAGTAACCTTGTTGAAATTAGTACAATCTCATCCTGAAACCTTATTGCATATTGCTGCGTTGTAATTTCTAACAATCAGGAAATGAACAGGCCAGTTATCATAGAGCCACTTAAGCAAAGTCCTTCAGTCTAGGGACGAACCAACTCCGCCCTTTGTTGCATCGCTTTTAACCTTAAAGCACAGCCTTGGGCATGATCATTCACCATCCCCATTGCTTGCATAAAAGCGTACATAGTAGTGGGGCCAATAAATTTCCAGCCGCGTTTTTTTAAATCTTTAGATAAAACGATGGATTCTTTGCATGTCGCCATAAAATCTGGGGCAATAGTCTCATCACGCGTTGGCTCAAATCGCCAAAAGTAATGAGCTAAAGAACCAAATTCTGTCATCAATTCTTGCGCGCGTTTAGCGTTGTTTATGGTGGCAGTAATTTTACCGCGATGGCGAACTATGCCAGCATCTAGCACTAAACGCTCAACATCATTATCGGTAAAATTAGCCACAAGGTTAAAATCGAAATTTGCAAAAGCGGCTCTGAAATTATCGCGCTTTATCAAAATAGTTAACCAGCTCAGACCAGACTGAAATCCTTCTAAACAGATTTTTTCGAATAGTCGCTGATCATCGGTAACGGGGTAGCCCCACTCATTCTCGTGATACTCAACATACTGAGGCGTTGCCTGACACCAAGCACATCGGACTTTACCATCTTCGGTGATATAGATTTCTGACATAGTTAAATTACACTTATTTGTTTAATAAATTAACTGAACAGCCATAGTAGTATTAATAGTATCAGAATAAATTCTTATCATTACCATTGACGGCAAATGTATCTAGTAGCTGCAATATGGCCTTAATCAGCAAAACCCAGTTTTTACTTTTTGCCGTACCTTTTCCAGTACCTTTTCCAGTACTTTTAGCTGAATAAGATATGTTTGCCAGTCATGATGCGGTTTTGTGAGATGAACATTCAGTAATATTGGCATTATTAAAGTACAACATATTCTCAATATCACCTTTCATTTAGTCCATCTTGCCCGGTACCAATCTATTGTTGGCTTTATCGATAAACACAGTAAAACGTGTTTGATTATGCGCTCACAACCCACAGTTGCGTCGCTGCAAAGTGAGTAAGTTGGTATGCCAAACATTAAGCGGCTTGTTTTATGAAATATGTCCCTATATTTCACCCTGTGGGCCATTCCGCGTGCATCAGTCTCGGATGTTCACCAAGATTTGTTAGAAAAAATCACAACAGCTTTAGCTTGCCCTTATAAAGTGTACACGGCAGCCGCGCGGGATGATGGTGCGAAATGTGCCTTGTTTTTTATTCAGAGCTAAAGAATCTGTTACTACTCACCACACACGTGCTGATAGCATAGCGATTGCCATAAATTGAAGCAATCGCCAACGACCCTTTAATCAAGTGCAGAGCAAGTTAAAAAATTAGCGCTACCGTTTCGTTGAATGTATTTTGTGGCTACTGTTTGGTACCGTCATAAATAGAGTCACTCCCTCAGCAGAGCCTAAAACTATCATTACTTCTGCCCCTAGATATGGCACACTTTGCATCGAGTTGATAAGTTGAAAAGGGTTGCTTAACACAAGTGAGTAGGTTTACACACACAGGAATTAAACATAGATGGTAAAAACTAATTTATGGCAAGTCTTTAAAAGCGTCGCTGCAAGTGTGTTGGGCGTACAAAGTGATGCCAACTATAAGCACGATTTTGAGCAACCGTCTTTTGTACCTTTTGTAATAGTCGGTGTTTTGTTTGTGTTAGGGCTGATTGGTATATTGGTTTTGATTGTTAATTTGGTACTTTAAAGCCTCTACTGTTAAATCTGACTTAATGTTTCAAGGGCTCTTCTGTCTAAAATAATGATTTTTCCATAACGCAATACGATGACTTTGTCTGTTTGTAAACCTTGTAAAATTTTGTTCACTGTTTGCCTTGAACTATGAATAAGTCGCGCTAACGCATCTTGAGAAATCTTAATCTCCAAGCTTTTTGATTGTTGTTCTTCTAAGCCCTGATGC
>CAJQKX010000084.1 GCA_905479025.1 uncultured Paraglaciecola sp. | reverse complement strand
CAACAGATGTACGCGATGCATTTACGATACATGCGTTTCTTCAACGCTCAGGGTCAAAGAATACGTATAACGAGGTTAGAGAAGCTGTCACATCAAGCCCAAGGTCAGATGTTATGGATTGGTCAAGCGACGCTATTAGCAGCTTTGGGTTTATTTGTAATACTGTGGCGGCAAAAGTCTCAGATTTATCTCCAGCATTATGTCCCTCTCTGTTGCTTGGCAAAGAGGAGGAGCTTGGAATCTTAGAGGATGTTCGTGCTGAGCAATTTATTATATTCGATGGACCGACGCGAAAAAAAAGAAAGCTCACTAAAAAAGAATTTGGAGAATGGTATTCGGGAAATCTTATTTTTTCTCACCCCGCACTTGAGGAAAACAAATCTGTAAAATCGCGACTAAAAGCACTTAGCCCCCTAAAGACACTGGGCATGAAGCGGTTTTCTTGGATTGCGATTGCCGCTCTACTTTCAAATATATTAGGATTGGCTACATCACTTTTTGTTATGGTGGTATATGACAGAGTTTTGCCTAACCAAGCCACGCAATCACTTTACGCTTTGGCTATTGGCGTGGGGCTCGCGATTTTATTTGATACGTTATTAAAAGGTGCGCGAAGCAGAATTGTTGAGCGGTCTTCAGTTACTGTAGATATAGCAGTGAATGAAGATATCTTTGAGCAATTTATTGAAGTTTCTAATACCAAAGAACGTAAATCTGTGGGTGAGCTTGCGTCTGTTATGCGCGACTTTGAAGTCTATAAAGACTTTATGAGTTCAGCCACAATCCTAACTTTGATTGATTTGCCCTTTATCCTCGTCTTTGTATTGGTGATTTCCATGATTGGAGGGCCATTATTCATTGTTCCACTGATATGTATACCGGTCATATTAATCCTTATACTTGCCCTTCAGCCATTACTTGTTCGCAATTCTGCCGCTGTTTCTGTGTCTGCACAATCACGCCAAAGTCTTCTTGTGGAAGTTTTAGGCGGCTTAGAAGCTTTAAGAGTCAATGGAGCATTTTCTCTTATGAAGAAGAAGTTCCTTTTGCAGTCAAACTTCTATGCTAAGGCATCTCATCAAGCAAAAACCTATGCAGAAATTAATGGAAACACAATTACTATAATCCAGCAAATATCTCAGGTTGCTGTAATAGTATATGGGTTCCATCTGTTTGCTGACCAAGTCATTACCATGGGCGCGATAATCGCGACGGTTATTTTATCTGGACGCGCACTTGGACCGCTTTCAAAGGTTGGTCAGACGCTTGGACGTGCGAACGCGGCTTATGTTGCACGTGGAAATTTAAAAAGATTTTTATCCGCAGCTCGCATGCAAAGTGATGGGGAGGGTTCAGCAATCAGAAATACAAATGATGGTGCTGTTGAAGTGAGCAGTGCAACGTTGCGTTTGTCAGAAATGGGACGTCCGCTTTTTAATGGTCTTAACTTAAGCATTAAAAAAGGTGAGAAAGTTGCAATCGTAGGTCGAACAGGCTCTGGAAAGACGTCTTTGGTAAAACTAATTGTTGGGCTTCTCGCTCCTGAAACGGGTACCGTCTTAATTAATGGATCTGATGTGCGTCAATATCCACGAGCTGATTTATTTCGATCCATAGGAACAGTGTTTCAAGAACCTTGGTTATTTACAGGGTCATTGCGCGATAATATTGCCTTAGGTCAAGATGATTGCAGTGATGAATATACCCTAGAATGCTTAAAAGCCGTTGGCGCTGACTTTGTTGGAGATGGCACAACTGCGGATTTAGAATTCGCAATTCAAGATCAAGGAAGCAATTTATCTGGTGGCCAAAAACAAGCTGTGATGTTAGCGCGAGCCCTCGTATTTAAACCACCGTTATTACTCTTAGATGAGCCAACAAGTGCGATGGATGGAGTGAGTGAACATAAAGTTATTGCACATTTATCTAAACACTTAATAAATGAGACTATTATAATAGTAACCCACAAAATGCCTGTAGTAGCAATGTGTGATCGGGTTATTGTCATGGATCAAGGCAAGATTGTTGGTGATGGCACAAAAGATGCTTACTTCGATCTTTTGAAGAAACGCGCACAGAAGAAGAATTAATATGCGATTTCCTCAAAATGACAATTACAATGGTCGCGAGTATTTCATGATCTTATTGGTTGCTGCAGTTTTTACAGTATTTATTGTATGGGCAAACTACACTCAATTAGATTTAGTTAAGCGAGGCGATGGCCGCGTTATTTCTGATGGCCAAAATAAAAATGTGCAATCTCCTGAGCGTGGCGCTATAGCAACTTATCTTGTAGAAGAGGGAAGTAAAGTTAATGCTGGGCAAATTATTGCATCAATTAATCCAATTAAAGCTGAAGGTATTTTAGAAGAGCTTGAGACACGTCTGGGTAATTTGAGATTAAAGATGATCCGCTTGGACACTGAGCTAAATGGAGGCACGATCGCAAGTGTTCGCAATAACGCTAATAGCTATACAAATACACTCTTGGATGCTGAAATTGAGCTCATGTCGTCTCGACGTAAAAGTTTAAATGCCGAATTTAAAGCCCTTAACCAAGACAAGAAGCTTAAGGGTAAAGTCCTTCTAGGCTTTGGCGCCGAAATTGACGGTCTAAATAGTATTAAAGCCCTCTTAAACAAAGAAATGTTTGAGGTATTGCCTTTGGTTGATACTGGTGTCGTGAGAAGGTCCGAGCGCTATAGGTTAGAGCGTGAAGATGTATCGCTCAAAACACAGCTTTATGTGCTCGCCGAAAAGGTTGCTCAAACTGAGTTAGAAATTGAACAAATCAGCCACCAGTTACAATCCGTTCAACTAAATTATAACACTGAGGTATATCAAGAGCGCTCCCAAGTTATAAGTGAAATTGCAGAGCTGGCGGTACGTCTTCCTGCAATCCGCCAACGGCTTAATGAAACTAAAATACGTTCGCCAATTGACGGGATTGTAAATCGTGTGTTCTTTAACACATTGGGAGCTGTTGTATCCAGTGGTGAGGTGATTGCTGAAATTGTACCAACAAAAGGCAAGCTACTTATCGAAGCTTTTATTGATCCAAAAGATATTGCCACCATTGAGCCAGGTCAATTGGCTAAAATAAGTCTTACTGCATATGACCTATCAAAATATGGATATTTATTGGGTACATTGACTAAAGTCTCTGCTGATACAGTTTTTAGGCAAGAAACTAAATTAGCGGCTTATTCTGTTAATCTATCAATTGATACAGAAATTTTTGAGAGTAATGATGTTCCAGTCTCAATTGTTCCTGGCATGATTGCACAAGTTGATATTATCCGTGG
>CAJQKX010000083.1 GCA_905479025.1 uncultured Paraglaciecola sp. | reverse complement strand
CGGTGTAAATTCTGCCCACTGTAGTTGCCATTCTTTCGCACGATAATTGGGTAGGGTTAATAAACCGGATGGCCAACCAGGGATGGATGTGGCTACTTCATTCCAAAGCTTGCAGGTTCCGCGATGCGTTTCTTTCGGTTTGTTTCGAACCCCTTCTTCTTCTAAATACCGAACGAAGTCCTGACTGGTCTGATCCTTTACGCGATCGGGTAAAACCTTTCGGTCTGAGCAAAACCGAATAAAACTCGATAACCCGCTTTTAAGCCGTTTGGTCGGCAGTTGTTGGTACAAATGCTCCCATTCTGCCAATCTAGGTTCTTGGTTAAATTGCAGGGTCAAACACCCAGTGACTTGCAGGGCTTTATACAAATCGGATTTAATATTTTGATAGCGCTTTTCGGACATTCCCATCTCAGCCGCTGATACCGTTGCAATCTTTTTTCGTAACGCGGGCCAATAGGCGGCTATGGCACCCGGGCTTTTCTGAAGCATACGCGCGGTTGACGAGATGGCCGATCGTAAATCGCGTTTTCGATGATCAGTCAGATCCGTTTTCTCCGCTAGACGAGTTAACAGATCAGACAAAGTAAGGTTAGATTTTGTGGATTTAGTCATTGTTAGGTATCGGGAACCAGTCTTCCGGTGCATAGTGTGAATCGGGGTGACAGGGGTTGAAATGATGTCATTATCGGGAATACTAACATAAAGTACATGGAACAATTTATGACGCGAAGTAATCCCGATACATTCATACTCTGTTGATAATAAAGAACAATATATGTCAGTTGTAGACATGGGTTTTAAATCATTTATTGGAATGTTCAATTTGTAACTCTCAAGACGTAATGTAATGAAGAAATAGATTTTGTATGAATGCCCGCTTAAATTCATATGTAGATTAAATAGAAAAACTCCAGGCTCAACTTTATTGCCGTCGTTTCTATGGTTGGGTTTATTTAGAATACTAGTGAATCTGGCTCTAATAATCGTTGGCCCTGGAGGCTTACACATAGAGTTGTTGCGCTTCGAACGGGACATTACTATTTGTATTGCTAAGCCTAGGTTTGGAAGGCATAAAATATATATTTTCCAGAGCAAGTGCCAGATCGTGCTGCAAACTCCACTCTCGATATTAGCAATCCATTAAGGTATTCAGCGGCAAGAGTGAGGTTTTTGCCATTGCCGAGGACGTACCTGAGGTTCAGAATGAATTCAAGTAGGCTCGGGGGAAAAAACAGAATACGAATCGATACAATTTTCCCTGCTTTGACTATGCCATTCAGTATAAATCTCAGATCCGCGAGAGAGGTTCAGAACGCGCTAGGACTCGGTCATCCTAACGTGCTACCCGTACCCGGAAATGAAGGCACCAGTGATAACTTAAATCAATGAGAAAAAATTTCAGATTGATGACTCCTCAATATTCCTCTATATTCTCAGATCGGATTTAGGTGGATAAACCATGAGTAACGACATATTGACCTTAAAAGAAGTTGCAGAATATCTCAAATTAGCAGAGAAAACAGCGTATCGCTTGGCAGCCGAAGGTAAACTGCCAGGCTTTAAAGTGGGTGGAAGTTGGCGCTTTAAAAGAGAGGATGTTGAGAAATGGATCGAAGAGCAAAAGGTTAGAAAATGATCATTGATTTGGTCTCATGAGGGTAAGTATGTGATGAGCACATCAAGATACTCTCTAAGCTTCACAACAGGCGCGGCGCTGATTTCTGAGTCAGTTGTGGTTGCTGAGTTATATGTAGAGCTTGGTGATTGGTCTAGTGTACGGGGTAAAGTGTTAACTGAAAATTACCTCCAGTCTCGCACAGTGAGTACTTTGAAGAAGCTCTATGGGGAGGTATCGAGGAGACTGAGACATCTCACAGACGAACAATTGAGTTTATTGGCAACAGGTACAGAAACCCAGGCAAAACAATTAATTTGGTTAGCGATTTGTAAGCAATACAAATTTATTTACGACTTCACCATTGAGGTGATAGTTCCGCAATATGAGACAGCACGATTCTTATTAACACATGAAGACTATGATGCATTTTTTAATACTAAAGCAGAGTGGCATGATAATTTAGACTTGGCTTCAATGAAAACCAAGTCTAAGGCTCGGCAGGTATTTTTCAAAATGATGAAAGAGTGCGGGCTTATTGGCGATGGTAATGAATTACAGCATCAAAAACTGGACGAACAGTTGATGCAAGTAATAAAGGAATCATCCTCAAATGAACTATTACTCTATCCCGGTATGGGATAAGAAGCGCGATGAAAAAGTTAAAACACACAACAATAAACGCAAGAAACCTAAAAGAGTGCCAAGAGCATTTGATATCGGTTGTCTCTAGCCGCGCATTTTTGGGGAATGAGGGACTAAACAACGAAGTCCCATTTCATATTTGTCCTTACGAGGCATCTATTCAGAAAGATATTACTCAGCTAATCAAACAGCTTAGGAATGAACTAGAAGACAAGCAGATAAACGTGCTTGAAATCAATCTCTATGACTTGGTGGTTGAGGTATTTAAGCGTGAGGGCGACTGGGATTGGATTTTGGAAAATGAGCCAACAATGTCAAAGATGAGACTTAAAGAAGAGCTTCAAGGCATTCTCGATGTTGAAACAGTCATTACGCCAGTAATTACGCAAAGAATGGGCGCTGATCCATTTGAGGTCCTGCTATTAACAGGTATAGGCGAAGTGTTCCCCTATATTCGGTCTCATAATGTTTTGAATAATTTGCAGAAAAAGGCGAAAGATAAGCCTACGTTGATGTTTTTTCCAGGTGAGTATCAGCATTCACTTGAGAGTGGTTCGTCGCTGGTTTTATTTGGCAGTCTTCAAGATGACAAGTATTACAGAGCATTCAATATATTAGACCGAGCAGTGTAAAACACAGAATGAATTGAAGGGATATATATGCAACTAGAAAACCTATTCGTAAAAGCGGTAGACCGCCCCATAGAAGGCGTTATTAAGGCTGATGATGATGTGTCACTGTATATCGAACTCGATGAGTACGTTATAACCAATGAAGTGGCTAAGCGACTCGATCTTTTCCTGGACGCATACCTTAACTACCAAGGCGCAAATGGCGTATGGGTGTCTGGCTTCTTTGGTTCTGGTAAATCGCATTTACTAAAGATGCTTGCGCTACTTTTGGAAAACAAACTCATAGAAGAAATTGCTCCTCTGGACGTATTTCTAGAGAAACAGCCCCTCAATGAAGGAGGGATTTTTGCAAGCGACTTAAAGCGTGCTGTGGCGATCCCATCTGAAAGCATTTTGTTCAATATTGATCAAAAAGCGGATGTGATCAGCAAAACCGAGATTGATGCGCTTATTGCCGTGTTTGTGAAAGTGTTTGATGAACACTGCGGTTACTATGGAAAGCAGGCTTACATTGCCCAATTCGAGCGTGAATTGGACGCAGATGGACACTTCGAGGTATTTAAAGATACTTTCGAGGAAATGAGCGGTATGGATTGGAAGAAAGGTCGTGCTCGAGCTAAGCGTATGGCTGATCCTATTGATAAAGCATATTCAGAGGTTTCAGGACATGTCGTCGCTGGAATACTAGATAAGTATCGCCAGGACTACCGCTTATCTATTGAGGATTTTGCAAATCAAGTCAAAGTCTATATCGACAGTAAAGAGCCTGCTTTCA
>CAJQKX010000082.1 GCA_905479025.1 uncultured Paraglaciecola sp. | reverse complement strand
GTATTATTGATCATGGGAGGCGTGTCTTTTGGTGCTGTATGCGTCATGCCAGCAATTATCGATTTTGTTTGGGCTGGCCGATGGAATGAGGCTATTATTGTTGTACAGTTAATGATGCTTTGTCTTCTAACAAAAATAACGGCTCCACTTGGACGATCACTTCTAGAGGCCAGGGGGCGGTGGAGATTGGTGTCAGGCTTACTGATTTTTGATGCGTTGGGGACGATGCTTGCAGCTTTATTAGGAGGGTATCTAGGAGGGGTTTCTAGCATTGCATTTACGGTTGCAATTTACCGATTTTTATATGGAGTGCTGAATATCATTCTTGTCTCTAAAATTATTTGTCTATCAAATAGGATGATATTGGCTACATTAGCTTTGGTGATTGTTATAGGTATTGTGTCAATGGCTATATATTTTAGTGTGGAAGGTTTGTTGACATTCGATCCAATCGTTAACAGTTTTCTTGCAGGAACTGTATTTGCATTGGTTTACTCAGCTATGATATTTATATTCCGTAGAAATGAGGTGTCAAAATTGATAGTTCTGGTAAGAAAAAAATCACAAAAATAACAACTTTTTAATAAGTAATGGTGAGAGCAAGAATGAAAAAAATAATGGTTCATGGATGTTATAACACAAGCAACTTTGGCGATTTGTTATTACTGGATATGGTTTCTGGTTTTGTTGAAAGTGAAGGTGATTGTATTGTCTTGGCGCCGTGGATATCCGATGCGGAGAAAGAAAACATAAAAGCCAGGCCGGTTTCAAGTATATTTTCTTTGTTATCTCCGAGCTTGGCAGTGCTTGGTGGTGGAGGTTACTTTGTTGACACGCCTAATAATTTGAGAAAAACATTGAAACTAATGAGGTATGCCTTCCCTGCATTATTATGGCGTTTAATGGGTATACCCTATGTGATCGTAGGTGTTGGTGTTGGTCCTTCATTAACAAGGCTTGGTGGTTTTTTTGTACGATTCATTTGCGGCGGTGCAAAACAAATATGTGTGAGAGATATTCCAAGTAAAGAAATTCTTCTTAGTTTAGGTGTTGAGGCTTCCCGAATTCAGGTGACAGCAGATTTGGCAATTTGTCTAGAACTTGAGGCTATAGAGGAAACACATAAACTAAAAGCTCAGTCATTAGTTCCTGATAATGGAAAAGTCCGTATCGGTATTCATTTTTCTATCTCAGAAGGAAATGAGCAAGAGGTCAGGCAGTTTGCTCTGAGTGTAGGAATGTTGGCTGATCAATCCGATATCGATGTTTTTTGGTTTTTTGATCATGCTGAAAATAATTTGTCGACAATTGAAGATATTGTTAAGGGTCATCAGAATTACTACTTACTCCGCAAGGAAGATCATTGGACGACAGCCGCTATAATCGGCCAATTTGATGCTGTAGTGACAACAAAACTACATGTTGGGATTGTTGCTTATGCGCTGGGCGCGATACCTTTTGGTATTTCAAGTCATGGTAAAACCAAAAGATTCTTTGAGCAGGTTGGACGTTCTGATTTTCAGACTGATTATGATGGTGATTTTAGCCATGTCAAAAAATGGATGTCTGATTTTGTAAATAATAAGGATACCTTGTTGACGGTAGATAATGCGGTCAACTCAACTGATTCTATTAGAAAGAAATCAAGGCAGGGTTATCAGATTATTTCTAATTTTATTAAAGAACACTCCAAATAATGATACTTCTTATTAGTTATGCAGTGATTATATTTTTTCTGTTTGCAGTATCTATTTACCTGCCGGCACTTTCATTGACCTCTGCGTTTTTTATGTTTGGGTTAGATCAGCTTGGAATTGTTAGCCATTCTTTTTTTCAGAGATATGGTTTCATTACTAATGTGATTGTAGGATCTATTGTTTTCATCGCTTACCTGCGGATGCTGCCTCAAAAATCTCCTGTCCGTTACAAAAAAAATACCGCATTGATTCTAACCGTTGCACTTATTACCTGGTCTATGATGTCTATATTGTGGTCGCCACAATCCAGTTTTGCATACAATAAATGGATGATGCAGCTACCCTATTGGATCGTTTTGGTCGGTATTGTTCCGCAAATTATTCGGTCGGAAGAAATGTTACATAAGAATTTTAAACTGATTCTGTTCGTAGCTATTCCATTTCTTGTCGTATTTGATTTTCTGATTCAATGGGGGTTTAGGTCTTTAGTTATAGGTAGCGGAGTGGGTTCCGATAATCTCGGGCTTCCATTAGCGCTCAGTGAGCTGGGAGGGTATCTATTTATTATTGCTGTGTTACTAATGTCAGAAAAATCTATGCTCTGGAAATTAATAAGAGCTGTAGTCGCATTGCTTGCCTGTATTTTGATTATTAAGACAGGCTCTAGAGGTCAATTACTGTTAGCAATTGGTACGTCGATTATTATGTTGCCGTTTACTGTTAAAGAGCTTTCTGTATCAAGAACTATAGGTATTACATTAGTTGGGGGCTTGGTACTAGGTGTTGCGATCATCCTCTTTGAAAGCATTTCTGAGGGAGGGGCCAATCGTTGGAATGCGGATGTCCTGCAAAGTGTTTATGGGTCACGGTTGGATATGGCTTTTAGCTTGGTTGGTAAGGCGGCTTCAAACCCTATGTCTTTACTTATTGGTCTGGGTAATTCTGCTGCATTTGATCCCAAAATTCTCGGTTTTTATCCTCATATAGTACCACTGGAAATTCTTGCTGAAGAGGGTTTAGTCGGTTTTAGTTTGTTGGTTACTTTAGTTGTTTATGTGGTAGTTATGGTGAAAAAAACTATTAAAATAACAGATAGTCAGTATTCTAAAAATCTTGTAGCTGTTGTTCTGGGTCTGGCTATTTTTCAATTTGGACTGTCTTTTAAGCAGGGTTCATTACTTGGTAGTCAATGGCTTTTTGCATTCCCTATCATTTTGGAGCGACTGCATTCGATTATTATGACACGTAGAATAATTGCTAATAGGTCAAGGAATAAATGATTAAGGTATCTTTAAACGCGTTTTTATTTTCAGCTTTTCTTTCCCTAAATGTTAGTGGATTTACTTTATATCAAAGTATCGGTTATGCAGATGAGAATGGTAAGCGTATCTCGATGGAGTCGCTTGGGTTTTCCAATATGCCAATTATCTACGAGCGATCTCTTTGGGCGAAAGGTAAGGTTAAGGACACGTTGGACAGTAGTAAAATGGGAGAGTATTTTTCGGAATATGAACCTCAAGAGAGCTTGATATGTTTAGATGTTGAGCATTATAAAATGAAAACGGTTGATACGGTTGATCTTGGTATCACTAGATTGGTCACTATAGCTAAGCGCTTTCGTCAGTATCATCCAGATACAAAGATTGGATATTATTCTACTGTCCCGCAGAGAGGTTACAGACAATTTTTAAAAGGTGGGGAGCGTCTGGAGAGGCTTAAAAAAACTAATCTGCAATTACAGGCGTTGGCAGATGAAGTAGATGTGATTTTCCCCTCTCTTTATACATTCAGTCATAATGTTGATGAGTGGAAAATTTATGCAGAGGGAATGATCGCAGAAGCACGGAGATATGATAAGCCTGTTATCGTTTTTTTGTGGCCACAAATCCATTTCAGTAACCGCTTGTCTGGTGGTGACTTTATTAATGGTGAATTTTGGAAAGAGCAATTACGTTTTGTATATGAAAATGCTGATGGTCTTGTGATTTGGTCGCAAAAGCGGGGTTCGCCGAAATGGGATGAAAATTGGGAGTGGTGGCTGGCAACTAATGATTTTATAGATCAAATTAAAGTTGTAAATAAAAAGATTAGTAGTGGGGGAGTAGGTGAATGAAGGAGGTAGCTATTGCATATCACTACATAGCCCATTATAGAAAAGCTGTATTTACTGAGCTATGTAAAGATCGAAATATAGATATTCGATATAGTATTTTCTCAGATGAGTGTTCGAACATTTCATCTATCAAAGTGCTGTCCAGCGACCCTTCCTCTGGAGAGAATATCTCTAGGCATTGGAACCGACTTCAAAATTTTTGGTTAACCAAGAATATCCTTTGGCAGAGAGGAATTATTTCGACAGCTATTGGGCGCAAATATAGCGTGTTAATTTTGTTGGGAAATATGTATTTTTTATCGACATGGGTAGCCGTTATTTTGGCTCGATTAAGGGGTAAAAAAGTTTATTTTTGGACACATGGTTTTAGAGTTAATGAGCGAGGAATTAAAGGAAGACTGAGGTTTTGCTTTTATAAGTTAGCTAATGGGCTCCTACTTTATGGCAACCATGCAAAAAAAATATTGGTTGATAAGGGTTACTCGGCCAAAAAACTTCATGTCATCTATAATTCTCTGGATTACTGTGACCAGACAGCTCGGCTTTCTTCCATTAAGCCAGAGCATATCGTTGAGAAAAAAATCCAGCTTGGCATAAGCGAAAATGAAAAAATTATTATTGCGAGTGGTCGTGTAACACGCGACAAGCGTTTTGATTTACTTATCGATGCACTTCACCGTTTGACCGTGGATAGCAGTTCAGTCTATAGACTTATCATCATTGGTGACGGCCCTGAGAAAGCGGTGGTAGAGAGGCGAGCAGAAACGCTATCTGTTAGTGGGCAAGTTGTTTTTTATGGGGCTTGTTACGATGAGAATGAGATAGCCTTACTTATATCGATGTCTGATGTTTTTGTTGTGCCGGGAGATATTGGTTTATCAGGTATTCACTCCCTTACATATGGCACGCCTGTTGTCACACATGATGATTTTTCTACACATAAGCCGGAATATGAGGCAATCATTGATGGTGTAAACGGGGGCTTTTACAAGAAAGGTGATGTAGATGATATGGTTTCGAAAATTAATTATTGGGCCTCGCAGGATAGGGCAAAGACTTTTGACGATTGTCGATCTATAATTCAAAAATACTATAATCCGGCTTATCAAATTAAAATCATTGATAAAGTAATATTGGATTGCTTATAAAATGATCTTAATAATTAAAAAACTTAGACGTTTTTTTGTTGGCCAATATCGCTTGTTGGTTCTGAAGTGTTCTAATTCTAGCCTCTCAGTAGGGAGCGGTTTTTTTTGCGCTAGTGGGTGTCGGACTTCTAGCGGGCGCTCTATTAAAATTGGCAAGAATTTTTATATGGGGTTCAACTGTCATTTGGGGGCTGAAATAATTATTGGAAACGATGTCATGTTTGCCTCTAGCGTGGCAGTTGTTGGTGGTGATCATAAGATTGATTATATTACTGGCCCTATTAGGTATTCTGGTAGGGACGATTTTAAAACAACTATTTTTAATGACGGTTGTTGGGTTGGTCATGGTGCGATTGTTTTACACGGTATAATTGTGGGTGCTGGAGCTGTTATTGCTGCTGGTTCTGTGGTTACGAAGGATGTAGAGCCAAACTCAATAGTGGCCGGTAACCCGGCTAAATTTATACGTTATAGAAAAAATAATTAATTGGTATAAATAATGAAACAAGTTCTACAGAATTTAAAAACAGGCGATACCATTTTAGAAGACGTACCTTGCCCATCGCTGGGTTCGGGTTCTGTCCTTATTCAAACGACAAGCACTCTTGTCTCCGCTGGCACCGAACGAATGCTGGTCGATTTTGGTAAAGGCAATTTAATTCAGAAAGCGCGCTCGCAGCCAGATAAAGTTAAGCAAGTACTCGAAAAGGTCCAAACCGATGGCCTTATGCCGACTATCGATGCGGTCAAGAACAAGTTAGACACGCCCCTCCCGTTAGGTTACTGCAATGTCGGCCGAGTGCTTGAAAGTCGTACTGATGCATTCTCGATCGGCCAGCGTGTGGTCTCTAACGGTAAACATGCAGAAATGGTTGCGGTGCCTAAAAATCTTT
>CAJQKX010000081.1 GCA_905479025.1 uncultured Paraglaciecola sp. | reverse complement strand
GTTCGTTCCAGACTTCTGAACTTTCTAACTCGCGATTAACTTCTTCAAGGCGTTCTTTCTTTTGATCATAGTCAAAGGTACCCCCGAAGCGAATCGGCGCGTTGTTTTATATCCGCTAACGCATTATGTACTGGGTTGATTTCAAACATAAATAATTGGGTTTTACTCGAAATAAAAAGACTATAATTTTAACGGATTTTACGTGCTAATAATAGGGAGAGTCATAGAATTAAGTGAGCAAACTTATTGTTTTGTCGTTAGTTCTTTAGATTGAGATTGAGGTTTGTCTTTTTCAGAATACCAATGCCCCATAAAATCAGCATAAATAGCTTGTTCAATTTCTATCGCTCGTTCAGTAGGACAAAAAATAGTAATTCCGATTTCTGTATCTCCAAGTTCAGTGGTTGATACTTTAATATGTGGGTCGGGACCAGCGATGGTAATGTCTAAACGTCTTTCAATCATTTGATTATAACGCACTGCTACATCGTAAAAATCTGCGCAATAAGATTTTGCGTTCTCGACTATTTTATCAATAAACACAAAGGGATTGACACTCTGGTCCCTGGTAATAATAAAATGATGTGTGGCATAACGTTTTAAAAAATTTAAGTTTTTGATTGGGCTAGTCATCAATTTATTATTAGGGATAAATAATGTTTTACCTGTGTATTCGTAACTCTTAATGTTGACTTCTAATAATGTGGTTTTTATCCAATCTGTAGCCGAAACCTCGCCAACAAAATGCTCGACTTCAATCCAGTCGCCTATACGAAAAGGCCGAGTTGAAACTAAATAGAAAAAACCAATAACACATTGAATGAATTCTCGGGTCGCCAAGACAATAGCTACAGAAAAAGCAGCAATTGAAAATGCGAATGTTTGCATCTCTCGAGCCCAAAGGCTAAACAATGAAACGAGTAGTACAAAATTTAAAAAGTTTTTAACATTGTTAACTAAATCTCTTCTGTCTTCACCTTTATTTTTAGCGTATTTACGTACCAGTTTTACGAGTACATATTTCGTCAGCAATGCCAAAAATGTGACAGATATGGTTAACATCAGTTTGTTTTCAAAAAAGTGCTTTACAGATTCCATATAGAATACTTAGCTTTAATGGGTCTAAAATGCAGAGTATACACAACTATGAATAAGAGAATATATTGATTACTCTTTCATATAAAAATAACACTTTACCTTAAGCATAGGCTCCGAGTAACATGCAAAAAATTTAGCATCATTGGACGCCTAACATGCGTATTGCCATTTTGTCTCGTAACCCAAAACTTTATTCGACTCGCCGCTTAGTTGAGGCCGGGACAGCCCTTGGCCATCAAGTCGATGTAATTGATACCATGCACTGTTATATGGATATTACTAGCAGTCGCCCTTCAGTCAGATATAAAGGTAAACCCTTACCTTATTATGACGCCGTTATACCCAGAATAGGTGCATCGGTAACGTTTTATGGCACCTCTGTAGTGAGGCAATTTGAAATGATGGGCACCTTTAGTATTAACGAATCAGTGGCCATTAGCCGCTCCAGAGACAAACTTCGATCACTGCAACTATTATCCCGAAAAGGCATAGGCATGCCTCGAACAGGCTTTGCTCACCACCCCGACAAAATTGACGATTTAATCAAAAATGTCGGTGGTGCACCCGTGGTAATTAAGTTACTTGAAGGAACGCAAGGCATAGGAGTAGTGTTAGCCGATACTCAAAAAACAGCAGAAGCTATTATTGAAGCCTTTATGGGCTTAAACGCCAACATTTTAGTCCAAGAATATATCAAAGAAGCAGGCGGTGCCGATATCCGATGTTTAGTGGTAGGTGGTAAAGTCATTGCAGCAATGAAACGACAAGCTGCAGAAGGAGAATTCCGTTCAAATCTACATAGAGGTGGTTCTGCAAGCATAGTCAGACTATCGCCTGCGGAACGTAAAACTGCCATTGATGCAGCAAAAACTATGGGCTTAAATATGTGTGGGGTTGATATCTTACGTGCCAACTCTGGACCGGTGGTCATGGAAGTTAACTCTTCACCGGGCTTAGGTGGTATTGAAACCGCTACAAATAAAGATGTCGCCAGTATGATTATTCAGTTTTTAGAAAAAAACGCCAAACCCAATAACAACAAAACACGAGGGAAAGGCTAAATGCAAGTACTTGAAATTGGAGGCGTAAAAATAAAACCAGGTGAAACAAAACGTATAGAACTGCCTATGCCACCTCTTTATACTGATACCCGAATGTCGATGCCAGTCCATGTGCAAAGGGGTAAACGAGATGGCCCGACTATGTTTGTCAGTGCCGCTGTGCATGGCGATGAACTCAACGGTATTGAAATCGTCAATCGATTACTGAAAAGTAAATCAATCAAGTTTTTACGAGGCACACTTATCGCAGTGCCTATCGTAAATGGTTATGGAGTGCTCAGTCAAAGTCGCTACTTACCTGATCGAAGGGATCTTAATCGTAGCTTCCCTGGCAGCCCAAAAGGTTCTATTGCCGGGAGACTGGCGCACTTATTTTTGAATGAAATAGTATCCAAGTGTGATATTGGTATTGACTTACACACAGGTGCGATTCATCGCAGTAATCTTCCTCAAATCCGTGCAAACTTAGACGACGCCGAAACATTCGCCATGGCAGAATCGTTTGGTTTACCTGTTTTACTCAATGCCGACATCCGACCTGGCACACTCAGGCAAGCAGCAGAGAATTTAGGCGTAAAAATGATCCTATATGAAGCTGGAGAAGCCCTTAGGTACGATGAATATTCTATACGTGCTGGGGTGAAGGGGATTATCAACGTGATGCGTGAAGTCGGTATGTTAAATAAGCGCCAACGCAAAGGTCATAAAATATCTAAGTTTGTTGCTCGCCAAAGTGGTTGGGTACGTGCAACAGAAAGCGGCTTTGTCAGTCACATTGCACAGTTAGGTGATCACGTTAATAAAGGTGGGGTACTGGCCATTATTGCCGACCCTTACGGTACAGAGTTAAGTAGAGTGCTTTGCCCCGAAGAAGGTGTGGTCATAGGCAAACAAAACATTCCATTGACCCAAGAAGGCGAAGCTATGTACCACATTGCCTATTTTAGGAAACCTGATTCAGTCGCCGAACATCTTGAGCTTTTGCAAGACAACTTGGTGTTAGATGAACCCTCCATTGTTTATTAAAGAGTGACATTTATAATGAGTGACAAACATTTAGTAGGCGCATTAGAATTATGTGATCTACCACAACTTTATTTAACAAGCTTAGAAGCAAGAGTCGATACCGGAGCCACAACATCTTCACTGCATGTTGATAATATCGAAGAGTTTAATAAGAACTCAGAGCTTTGGATCCGATTTGATATTCATCCAGACTCACATGATGTGAATCAAGTAGTACAACGTCAAGCCAAAGTTAAAAGTGTACGTAAGGTTAAAAGTTCAAATGCTACTTACCAAAAACGCCACGTAATCGAAACTGAAATATTTATTGCCGGTATGCATTGGAGTATCGAGCTCACACTCACAGACCGCTCAGAAATGAAATATCTTATGCTACTTGGCAGAGAAGCCATGTCTGGGCGTTTAATTGTTGACCCTGAACACGAGTTTTTACTAGCCGAGTAAGCCAATATATTGGTATTGAAAATATACTGGCTCAGACCTGACTAACATTTTAACTGAGTTTAACTTTTAACTTAGTTAGAGTTTCAGCCAACTCCTTTCCGAGAGATTTTAAGGCTTTTTCTGTTTTTTCATCGGTGACATTGCCTTGTTCATCAAACAACTTAAATGCACCACCTACCGCTTTTTGTGATGGGAGCACCATGGTCCCAATATTTTCCAATAACATACGCAAGGTCACCAGAACTCGTATACCACCCAAAGCACCAGGTGATGCTGCCATAATCGCAGCAACTTTACCTCGATAAGCTGCCATGGGAGCCTCATCACTGCTTTTTCTGGAAGCCCAATCAATCGCATTTTTAAATAGGCTACTGTAAGAACTATTATATTCTGGAGATGAAATTAAAAAACCATCATGATTGATCAGCAACTCTTTAAAAGCTTGAGCTGCAACAGGCATGCCTTGCTCTGCTTCTAAGTCTTCATTAAAAATAGGCAAGTCATAATCTTCCAAATTGACTATCGTTACCACAGCACCGGCCTCTTCTGCACCTTTAGCTGCAACAGCTACGACTTTTTTATTAACTGAGTTTTTTCTACCACTGCCTGCAAACGCTAAAATTTTTACCATGTTGGTGTTCTCATTTGATGTAAATATTATTATAAAGCAGATACCAATATATCAGCATTTAGGTCTATTTTACTTTTTCAGTCTACAAAAATAGTAAACCCGCCAATGGCGGGTTTTGTTTTAAACACTCTCACTGGTTGCTAAAAGCTTACATCTTTTCCATAGTCTCGATACCTAACAAGTCCAAACCTGATTGCAAGGTTTTAGCGGTCAACTGAGCTAACATCAGACGACTATTTTTAGTTTGCTCATCAATATCATCTTTTAAAATTGGACAAGCTTCGTAAAAACTCATAAACAAACTGGCTAACTCATATATGTAAGTACAAAGCACATGAGGTGTTGCTTCGCTTGATACTTGTTTAATAGCTTCAACAAATTGCATTAACTTGACTGCTAGAAGTTGTTCTTGCACCTCTTTAAGCTGAATATCCGCTTGTAAGTTCACATCATCAGCATGAGCTTTTCTGAATATACTTTGTACACGTGCGAAGGCATATTGCAAATAAGGAGCGGTATTGCCTTCAAAACTGAGCATAGTGTCCCAGTTAAAAATGTAATCTGTTGTGCGATTTTTACTGAGATCGGCATATTTGACAGCACCAATACCCACCTTGTCAGCGATGGTTTTACGCTCTTGTACTGACAAATCAGATTCACGTTTATTAATCAGAATTTCAGCTCTTTCAATGGCTTCTTCTAATAATTCGGCCAACTTAACGGTTCCACCAGAACGGGTTTTAAAAGGTTTACTATCGCTACCTAACATCATACCAAATGGGCAATGTTCATAACTTTGTTGTGCATTAATAAATCCTGCTTTACGGGCAACAATTTCTGTTTGTTTAAAATGCAAAGCTTGACGGACATCTGTAAAAATCAATGTACGATCGGCGCCTAATACACCATTGCGATATCGAATAGCCGCTTGATCGGTAGTAGCATACAAATACCCACCACCAGATTTTTGCACTATATAGGCAGCCGGGTTGCCTTCTTTGTCAGCCATTTCCTGCAAAAATGCGACTTGTGCACCTTGACTTTCGACTACGATACCAGAAGCTTTAAGCTCTGCGACCGTTGCTGCCAAATCATTGTTGTATGCACTTTCACCCATCACATCGCTGCGCTTGAGGCTTACATTAAGCTTGTCATACACTTCTTCGCTGTGGGCGATAGATACATCAATAAAGTTTTGCCATAACAGCATACACTGGGCATCGCCGCCCTGTAACTTCACCACATAATCTCGGGCGCGATCGGCAAAACCCTCTTCATTATCAAAGCGAACTTTCGCAGCTCGGTAAAAATCTTCTAAATCAGATAATGCGGTTTCGGCTACTTCATTAGCGACTAACTTGTCATTTAAGTGCGCTAGTAACATGCCAAATTGTGTCCCCCAATCACCCATATGATTTTGACGAATAACTTTATGACCTAAAAATTCTAGCGTTTTAGCCACGGCGTCACCAATGATGGTGCTGCGTAAATGTCCAACGTGCATTTCTTTAGCCAGGTTAGGCGCTGAGTAATCTACCACAACAGTTTGTTGCTGCTCTGCTTCGATGCCAAGACGAATGTCAGCATTAGCTGTTTGTAGTTGCTGGGCAAGCCACTGGGGTTTTAGGTAAACGTTAATAAAACCTGGACCCGCAACTTCGAGTTTTTCTGCTTCGTCATCTAAATCGACTGCATCCACAATTTTTTGAGCAATATCACGAGGGTTTTGTTTGAGCACTTTTGATAGAGCCATAGCCCCATTGAACTGATAATGCCCAAACCCAACACGGGTGCTGCGACTTAGTGGGACTAACGCGTCTTCTGGTGCGCCTATGGCAGTAAGCGCGGCTTTAAATTTTGCTAGTAAAAATGTGTGTAAGTTCATGTCTGCTCTTGTTTAAAAATGCTTCAGGCTGCTAAAAACACCTTAGTGCTCTCTGGTAGTATGAAATTCAATATCAGGGTAACGCTCTTTGGCTAAAGCCAAATTCACTCTAGTGGGTGCAATGTAAGCCAAATTGTCACCACCATCTAATGATAAATTAACTTCTGCTTTGCGTCTGAATTCGTCGAGCTTTCTTGGGTCTTTAGATGTCACCCACTGTGCTGTATAGACGTTAATATGTTCATACATTGCATCAACGTTGTACTCAACTTTTAAACGAGCCACCACCACATCAAATTGCAATACGCCGACAGCCCCAACTATCAAATCATTATTTTGTAAAGGCCTAAATACTTGAACAGCGCCCTCTTCGGCTAATTGAATCAACCCCTTTTGCAATTGTTTTTGTTTAAGAGGATCTTTTAATCGAATACGCTTAAATAATTCTGGGGCAAAATTAGGAATACCCGCAAAGCGGTATTTTTCGCCTGCAGTAAACGTATCGCCAATCTGAATAGAGCCGTGGTTATGCAAACCAATAATGTCACCCGCATAGGCCTCTTCCAACAACTCTCGGTCGCTGGCTAAAAAAGTCACAGCATCTGAAATTCTCACATCTTTGCCTATGCGGCTATGGTGCATCTTCATGCCTTTCTCGTATTTACCCGATACTATGCGGCAAAATGCGATACGGTCGCGGTGTTTAGGATCCATATTGGCTTGAATTTTAAATACAAAACCACTGAATTTTTGTTCACTAGATTCGACCTTGCGTTCACTGGTTTCACGTCCTTGGGGTAATGGTGCCCATTCGACTAAACCATCAAGCATATGATCAACACCAAAGTTCCCCATGGCAGTGCCAAAAAATACAGGGGTTAATTCTCCGGCCAAAAATTCATCCTGATTAAATTCGTGGGATGCACCTTTCACCAGTTCGAGCATATCGCGTATTTCTTCGGCGTAAACACCGATGGCATCATCTAATTCAGGATTATGTAAACCTTTAACAACACGCACTTCTTGAATGGTGTGGCCTAAACCTGTTTGATAGAGATAAGTTTCATCTTTGAGCAGGTGATATACACCTTTAAATTCTTTGCCCATGCCAATTGGCCAAGTGATAGGCGCACATTTTATATTGAGCACTTTTTCAACTTCATCTAATAAATCGATAGGATCACGCGTGTCCCTATCGAGTTTATTCATAAAAGTAATAATGGGAGTATCACGAAAGCGGGTGACGTCCATTAATTTTATGGTGCGGGCTTCTACACCTTTTGCCGCGTCAATGACCATCAAACAAGAATCGACAGCAGTTAATGTACGATAGGTATCTTCTGAGAAATCTTCATGCCCTGGAGTATCTAATAAGTTTACTGTGCATTCACGATACGGA
>CAJQKX010000080.1 GCA_905479025.1 uncultured Paraglaciecola sp. | reverse complement strand
TTCACACATCCATTCGTTCACACATCCATTCGTTCATACATCCATTCGTTCGCATAGTAAGGTTTAATATTCGCGGTTGCTGAAAATAAAGGCTGTCGCTTAGAATAAAGGCATACCCAGACCTAATCACCCCACGAATAGCAATAACCAATTTTTTGTAGGTATCCAACGCTTGACCGACACCCCCTTTAACAGCATCACAGTTATTCCCCCAATTTTTTCTTTAAAATGCCGCACAAAGAATTTTCATTCTTCTTCTGATAAAACCACTTAATAAGCTCGACCAGCTACTGAAGTGGCTATTGAAATTTTATCACCGATCTCTTTGTTGAAAGTGATGATGTCTTTTAGATCAGTGTTCAACATCAATCATATTCAATCCGGTGCGTTGCGCAATTTCTTTTTTTGCCAAAAAGTAAGTCTATCGGTTCATATGCTCTTAATATATTCAGTCCTATGGTAAGGGCTTCGGAAAACTTACGGTTTACTTCGTCTTTTTTATCTCTTGGTAAACCAGTCAGTGTATTCATAATAAACGACTCAATTGTTTATCACCTTAGGCGTATTGACTTGTTGTAATTGCCGATATGTTATTTAAAAATAATAACCTGATTATTTTATCTATGGCTGTTCCTAAAACCCTATACAGAGCAAAAACTGGGTTTGCTCAGGCGGCAATAAACTTAGTCACTAGACTTAACTGTTGAGCTTAAGTACGTCATGAATACTTTGCTGGCTTTAGATAGGTAATGATTTTTTTTCCATGCCAAGCTCAGTTTAAATTCAATCTTCGGATCAAAGGGAGTGGATGTTATTTGCTTTTCGTTTTCTAAAATACGCGATAGACAGGTGGTAATGCCTACCTCATTTCTAACTAATGACTTTTGTAATTCGATAAGATTCGTTTCCATTCGAATATCTAATGATAAGTGATATTTTTTTGCATATTGACTAACAACTTCTCGTAAAAAATACCCTTCATGAAATAACACTAGAGGCTGCTGGCAAAATTGTGCGAGTGATATGGTTTGTTCAGTGGCTAGGTGATGTGAGCTAACCATGCCAGCAACGACTTCTTCATTTATCAGTTCAGTGTATCGCAGTTGTGGATTTTCTAAATCACCACGTACTAAAGCTAAATCCAATTCACTATTCAGTAACATTTTCTCAAGGGCTGCAGTGCCTTGATCAACTAAGTGGATTTTTATTTTTGGATATTTTTGCTGAAATTTGGTCAATATTTTGGGAAAGTAATAAGAGCCCATCATAGCGGACACACCAAAGCGAATAGTGCCTCTTTCTAGCTCTTTTAGTTCTTCTAGCTCTAATTCAACTTGTTTGGCTTGGCTTAATAGTTGAGTAGCCAGTTTGTATAACACTTCACCTTCAGCGGTTAGTAGTGAGTTTTTGTCAGCACGATTAATTAATTTTAACCCCACTTCTTGCTCTAGCTTTTGAATAGCAACGGTTAAAGCCGGTTGTGCAATGCCTACTGCCTGGGCAGCCCGAGTAAAGTTACCTAAAACAGCCAATTGACAGAAATATTCAAGACGTTTCAAATTCATGCAAAACACTTAATAATAAAAAGTTATGAAAAATATAAAAACTATATATTATATTTATTCTTGTTTTAAGCATAGAGTAATCCTATCAGTTAGGTTATTACCTAAAAAAATATAAAAACGGAGCCAATTAATGAGCCAAACATTAACCCCTTTCAACTGGCAAGATCCGATGTTTCTTGATGGCCAACTCACTGAAGAAGAGCGCATGATCCGTGATACCGCTCATGATTATTGCCAACAAAAATTACTTCCTCGTGTACTCGAAGCCAATAGACATGAACACTTCGATCGCGAAATAATGAATGAACTTGGGCAATTAGGACTGTTGGGCGCTACCTTACCTTCGCAATACGGAGGCTGTGATGTTAATTATGTCAGTTATGGGTTGGTTGCGCGTGAGGTAGAGCGTGTTGATAGTGGTTATCGCAGCGCCATGAGTGTGCAATCGTCACTGGTGATGCACCCAATATATACTTACGGCACTGAAGCACAACGTATGAAGTATTTGCCTAAACTGGCTTCTGGTGAATGGGTGGGGTGTTTTGGTTTGACTGAGCCTAATTCAGGTAGTGATCCAGCATCCATGACCACCCATGCCAAAAAAGTCGACGGTGGTTATACATTAACCGGCAATAAGATGTGGATCACTAATTCACCCATCGCTGATGTGTTTGTTGTGTGGGGCAAACTCGAAGGTAAAATTCGTGGTTTTGTGCTTGAAAAAGGTATGCTGGGTTTATCTGCACCGAAAATTGAAGGTAAATTTTCTTTACGTGCTTCGATAACGGGAGAAATTGTTATGGATAATGTTTTTGTGCCAGATGCCAATATATTCCCGGAAGTTAAAGGGTTAGCTGGGCCTTTTGGCTGTTTAAATAAAGCCCGTTATGGTATTGCTTGGGGCTCTATAGGCGCGGCAGAATTTTGTTTTAATGCTGCTAGAACTTATACTTTAGATCGTGAACAATTTGGTCGTCCTTTGGCTGCCAATCAGTTAATTCAAAAGAAATTGGCTGATATGGCAACTGAAATAACGCTTGGTTTACAGGGCTGCTTACAAATGGGACGTTTGATGGATGCAAATCAATGCCCAGTTGAATTAATTTCTCTCATGAAGCGAAATAACTGTGGAAAGTCTCTGGATATTGCCCGTGTTTCACGTGATATGCATGGTGGCAACGGTATCAGTGATGAATATGGCGTGATACGCCATGTCATGAATTTAGAAGCCGTGAATACCTATGAAGGTACTCATGATGTTCATGCCCTCATTTTAGGCCGCGCCATCACTGATATTCAGGCTTTCTATTAACCACTAGCATATCAGCGCACATTAATCTTGTTGATTGAAGCCGTCTAAGTGCGGCTTTGCTTTTGTAACTATGCGTCACAAACCTTACCATTAACCTTAGTGTCATCTCTGGTCGCTGAGCAGTGTTAGTCAACTGAAAATGTTTTCAGTTGTTTATTATTTGCGTCAGGTAAACATCAAAGCGATTGGCTTTACCTAACATTTCAATCTGTGGTTTTTTACTTGCCAAAAATGGTGCGCCAGTTGGACGTTTAACCACCACCCGACTTTTCGCCAATGCCAAAGCCGGTGCCAGTAATAGGTCGGCATCTTCGTCTGGGCCAAGTAACTGTTGAAATAATCGCATCTCTTTTTTGACGGCTGCATTTCTTTTTCGATGAGGAAACATAGGATCAAGGTACACCACATCTGGACGTGCCACAGGTGGATTTGTATCTTGCCAACTTTGCAACAGATTCAGTGCTGCTCCATGAAACAAGCACATGTGGTTTGGTACCCAAGCACCTAGTTCCTCATCAGACGAAGCTCGGTCTAGGCCATCTTGAAGTAACGCAGCAACAACGGGAGAGCGTTCGATCATATCAACCACACAACCTAAACTAGCTAACACAAAAGCATCTCGTCCCAAACCTGCTGTGGCATCAAGTACGTGCAAGCTGTTTTTACCTTTTAAGCCAATCGCTTTGGCAATGGCTTCTTTTTTACCGCCGCCATGTAAACGTCTGAACGTCAGCGCATCTGAAGTGAAATCGACTACAATGGCGCCAACTTTGGGTTCGTCTAATTGGCGTAATTCTAAGTGATACGCTTGCTGTAGCAACGCTAAACCTGAGCCGGTGCTTTCACAATAAACGAGTCCCCATTTTGCAGCGGTTTGTTGGGCGAGTATGATTAATTCAGGCGTTGCGTTTGGGGGCACAGTGACTGGGGTGTTATGCAAGAAAGGACTATCCAAAACAGGCTTATGCATGACCAAAATGCTCTTTATTACTTAACCATCGATTCACTATGGCTTGGGCGTTTGATGGGTATTGCAGCCAAAGATGGTTAGCAATATTCTGTATTTGGGGGATAAGCTCCGCATCACGGATCAAGTCAGCTATTTTTAAATCGGCTAAACCCTTTTGTTTGGTGCCTAGCAACTCACCCGGGCCACGAATTTCCAGATCTTGTTGGGCAATATAAAAGCCATCGTTAGACTCTCTGAGCACGGCTAAACGCTTGTTAGCCGTTTTAGATAGGGGATTTTGATACATCAAGACACAATGGCTTTCTACTGAGCCGCGTCCTACGCGCCCGCGTAATTGGTGCAATTGTGCTAGCCCTAAACGTTCTGGATTTTCGATAATCATCAGGCTAGCATTAGGCACATCGACACCCACTTCAATCACAGTGGTTGCTACTAATAAGTCCAGCTCACCGGCTTTAAAGTCTGCCATTATTTGTTGTTTTTCATTGGATTTAAGTCTGCCATGCACTAAGCCAACCTTAAGTTCTGGTAGTGCTGTTCGCAATAAAATCGCGGTATCCTCGGCAGCTTGGCTTTGCAAAAATTCAGATTCGTCAATTAAAGTACAGACCCAGTAGGTTTGCCTACCTTGCTCAACGCTGACATTACGCACTCTTGTAATGACTTCATCGCGGCGAGTATCTGGTAAAACAACCGTTTTGACAGGTGTTCTGCCAGGCGGTAACTCATCAATGACTGAGGTGTCTAAATCAGCGTAGGCGGTCATAGCCAAGGTACGAGGAATCGGGGTGGCGGTCATAATTAATTGATGGGGAAATGCTCCTTGAGATTCACCCTTTTCACGCAGCGCTAAACGTTGGTGCACTCCAAAGCGGTGCTGTTCATCCACTATTACCAAGGCTAAAGAAGAGAACGTGACCGCTTCTTGAAAAATAGCATGAGTGCCTACCAACATTTTCACTTCATTATTGGCTAATTGAGCTAACACCTTTTCTCTGACTTTTCCTTTTAATTTCCCTGCTAACCAACCTACTTCGATGCCTAATGGTTCAAACCACTGTCGAAAATTATTAAAATGTTGCTCGGCTAATAGCTCAGTGGGTGCCATCAGTCCCACCTGATAACCTGCGCCAATGGCAGACAATGCCGCCATGGCGGCTACTAGAGTTTTACCCGATCCTACATCGCCTTGTACCAAGCGCATCATAGGGCAATGTTGTTGCATATCGTTTTGTATATCCGCTACTACACGCTGTTGTGCGCCTGTAGGTTTAAAGGGTAAGTTTTTTAAAAACTGGTTAAGCAAGTCAGTACTAGGTTTGATTGGATACG
>CAJQKX010000079.1 GCA_905479025.1 uncultured Paraglaciecola sp. | reverse complement strand
CTCCCTTCTTCCCTACATGTCATATCTATTTTTGATAAGTGATTTTCCCGCCTACTATGGTTATTAGGTTTTCTGAGGTCAAAATATCTGCTTCTGGGACAGTAAGCCAATCACGGTCAAGTATTGTGAAATCGGCATATTTCCCTACTTCTACAGAGCCACGAATCCTTTCTTGAAATGCCCCATAAGCAGGCCATATGGTAAACATTTTTAGGGCCGTTTCGCGTTTTACCGCAAGCTCGGGATGCCAGCCTGCGCCAGATGTTCCATCAAGCCTTTTGCGTGTTACTGCCGCATAAAATTCAATCCGTGGATCTCCTTGTTCTACTGGCGCATCAGAGCCACCTAGAATTATCAAACCGCGGTCAATCAATTGTTGCCATGGGTAAGCATGAGCAAGGCGGTCGGGACCCAGTCTATCGGGAGCAAAGTTAAGATCACCAATTCCGTGGCTAGGTTGCATAGACACCAGAATACCTAGGCTAACTAAACGTGCTTGGTCTTGTGGCGGAATAATTTGAGCGTGTTCAAGTCTCCAGCGAGGTTCAGCTATCGCCCATTCTGATTTTGGCACAGCATTAAATGCCTCTTCGTACCAATCCAAAAGTGTGCGAACTGCTCGGTCTCCAATTACGTGGGTTTCGACTTGAATACCTTGACGCAGTGCAGCACGTAAGATTGGATCAAGTGCTTCTTTGGTGGTGCGGTTCATAAACCCGTTATGATCTGCATCCGCATAATTTTCAAGCAGTGCTGCACCTCGGGAGCCCAGCGTGCCATCGATATACACTTTAATTCCGCGCAAATCGAACATATTATCGGCCGTTGTTTCGCGGCCTCGCTCCAGCATTGTCGCCGCTTCTTTCACATTTGCCGCCGCATAAATACGGGTAGACATATTACCTTCCGCATGAATTTCCTTGATAATTTCAACGTTAACATAAGGCATTCCCGCATCTTGAGTATTGGTCCAACCCACCTTGGCGTTTTCATACATGCCTTGCACTAGGCTATCTTTTTTATATTCCCTTGTTTTTGGCGGGATGAGACCCCGGAAAATATTCATGGCAGTGGCAAGAATATAACCGTTTGGAGTACCGTCTGCGTCACGCTCAAATTTTCCACCCAGTGGATCAGGATAGTCTTTGGTTATGCCGGCAAGCGCCAGAGCTTTTGAGTTAACAAGGGCAGAAACACCGTCGGCACGGGGCATAAACAAGGGTTTGTCAGCAGTAAATGAATCAACATCATGTCGCGTGAGGAATCTTTTTTCGTCGGTCCATTCCCGTTCAATCCAACCACGACCCTGAACCCATTCATTCGCAGGTACGCTTACTGAGAAGGTTTTAATGGCATCAACGGTTGCTTTAAGTGTCTCTATACCAAACAGGCTTAATGTTTTTGGGCGTTGTCCAACCCCTTCCACGTGCTGGTGGCTATCGGTGAAACCTGCATAGACATATTTTCCTGTCATATCCATTACTTGTGCATCTCCGCGCATATATTTGGAGGCATCGGCATTTGATCCCACAAATATAATTTTATCTCCAAGCACTGCTGTTGCTTCAGCGGTCCACTGTGCATCATTTGCTGTATAAATTTTTGTATTGTGCAGTACCATATCTGCGACAAGACATTCCTTCGTCATTTCTGCAGTGGATACGTCATTTTCAGCACATGACATCAACAACAAGCTTAGGCCAACGGTACCGGTTATTTTTAGTTTATTTTTGAGGTTCATCTTTTCCACCTACAGAAGCCTTTTTAAAGAACAATAATCAGATATTACTACATATATGTTGATGTCTTATGGTGATTAGATTAATAGGATATAAAAATCATGCAAGCAGAAATACATCTAAATTAACAGATTAAATTAGCTGGGCAGCCATGTTGATCTACTGCCAAATAAAGCCCACAGATATAATATCTAAAACCAAGCTTTCTTAATCATAACTGGGAACCTAAGAAAAAGGTAAGCTTGCTGATATCACCGCAGTATCCAGCAACCCATGAAAAGATATCTCTAGTTTACGGAATATGAATTTTATTATGAAGGCAGGCATGGTCATGAAATCGATTCATTAATGGCGTTTTCCTTGATTATTCGTAGCAATATCCATATTTAATAACTACTGGCTAACCATGGTAACTGTATCAAAAGACGCACTTTTTAATTACTTAAAATATTAATTTTTTGGAGGCTTATTGTCTAAGTCACGTACATCTTTTGAGATGACCAGTTACGGTATTTATAAAAACTGGGATGAAAAAGGTAAAAGCCTTCCAAAAATAAAAACATTAACTACGCAGATCCCAGCACAATTGGAGGTTGAATTTGGTTTTATTCTTAACGCTAAAAAAGCCAAAGGAAAACGCTTAGATTGGAGCATCTTTCATCCTGACGTACCCGATGAAAATGGACATGCAATGCCACCCTTTGAGGGAGTGGTATATATAAGAAATAATGATTGGGAATTTTATCTAGGTGACACAGTATGGGCACCTATTCATAATAAATTCGGAGATTGGCGAATGGTGATAGAGTGTGATGGCAAAGTTATTGCGCAGAAAACCTTCAGTTTATTAGTAGAAAACGGAGACGGTGAGATCCAGTTCTGAAAAAAAGAGGTTATTAGATTTGTACTATGGCACAGCTTGTGGAAAAACGGCGATTGATGATTGTCCGTGACATAAATTTTAAAGAAAATGGTCGACAAAACTATACTTGATATAGTGACGGAACCACAAGATAAGCACAAACGCCTAGTACAGCTAACGTAATAAGGGCAGGCATTAAATATAAAAGCGCTTAACATTCCAAATAAAATAAGCTGCAATTTAGGCGTATTGACAGGGCACAAGCAAAGCAGCTTATGCAATGACTCGATTTAGTTGTGGATGATTTAACCGCTCTTGCTTAATTTTAAAAATAATGAGGAATCATAATCATGTTAAATTTTAGTTTTCAAAATACGACTCAAATTCGTTTTGGTGAAGGTCAAATCGCCTCCTTAAGCAAACAGATCCCCAGTGATGCAAAAATATTAGTGACCTATGGCGGTGGCTCAATAAAAAGTAACGGCGTTTATGATCAAGTTGTCGCAGCGTTAGACAAACATACCTGGTTTGAATTTTCAGGTATCGAGCCCAATCCATCTTACGACACGTTAATGAAGGCACAAGATATTATTAAAGAAAATAATATCGATTTTATTTTAGCCGTTGGCGGTGGTTCGGTGGTGGATGGTTCTAAATTTATCGCAGCAGTGGCGCTTTACGAAGGTGAAGAGCCTTGGGATATCGTGAGCAAACAAGCACGTATCAAAAAAGCGTTACCCCTTGCTTGTGTACTGACTTTGCCAGCAACCGGTTCTGAGTCAAATACTGGCGCGGTAGTGACCCGCAATGGTAATAAGCTACCCTTCGCAAGCCCTCTGGTTCGTCCTATTTTTGCGATACTTGACCCTGCGGTAACACTTTCATTGTCAGACCGCCAAATCGGTAACGGTGCGGTGGATGCGTTTGTGCATACTATGGAACAATACCTTAATTATAGTGTGAACGCTAAGGTGCAAGACCGTTTTGCTGAAGGGTTATTACTGACTTTAATTGAAGAAGGGCCAAAAGCATTGGCCCCTGAAACGTCTAAAGACTTAGAAGTACGTGGCAACATTATGTGGGCAGCAACGATGGCGCTTAATGGTTTAATTGGAGCCGGTGTACCGCAAGATTGGACAACTCACATGATAGGTCATGAACTAACAGGTACTCATGGCATCGACCATGCTCGTACTTTATCCATAGTATTACCTGCAGTGATGAAAATACGTAAAGAAGCAAAGCGTGAAAAATTATTACAGTACGCTGAACGTATCTGGAATGTGACACAAGGCGACGAAGATGCACGTATTGATCGGGCTATTGAATTAACCGAGCAGTTTTTTGAAAAGATGCAAGTGCCCACTCGTTTATCCCATGTTGATTTAGGTGCCGCGGATATTGATTTATTAATCGAAAAATTAACGCAACACGGTATGGTTAAGCTGGGTGAACATAGCGCAGTTACACCTGATGTCAGCCGAGAAATATTAGTCACTGCACTTTAATTTGATTCGGGGATAGGACAACGAGTATGACAAATACAAATCAACATCATTCGACGCTTCAAAGTGTGCGGGTTAATCGCCAGTGGACTTTAGCTTCACGCCCAATAGGGGCTCCGACTTTAGGCAACTTTCGTTTTGTAGAAAGTACCAAGCCAAGCCCGCAATCTGGTGAGATTTTATTACGTACGGTTTTCTTATCCCTTGATCCTTATATGCGTGGGCGCATGAATGATGTTAAGTCCTATGCGGAGCCACTTGCTATTGGCGCTGTCATGCTTGGCGGTACCGTTTGCCGCGTGGAAGCATCGAATCACCCTGACTATAGCGAAGGGGAGTGGGTTGTTTCATCTTCGGGATGGCAAGATTATGCTATTTCCGATGGCGTCGATTTATTAAAACTAGGCAAGAGACCCATTCATCCTTCTTATGCGTTAGGTGTAATGGGTATGCCAGGTTTAACCGCTTATATGGGATTACTGGATATTGGTCAGCCAAAAACTGGCGAAACCGTTGTTGTTGCTGCGGCAACGGGGGCGGTAGGTAGCTTAGTGGGACAAATTGCTAAGTTAAAAGGCTGTAAAGTGGTTGGCATTGCCGGTACCGAAGAAAAGTGCCATTCAGCCGTTGCAGATTTGGGTTTTGATCTTTGCCTGAACCATCAATCAGCAGACTTAGCACAGCAATTAGCAAAGGCCTGTGATGGGGGGATTGATGTTTACTTTGAAAATGTTGGCGGTCACGTTTTTGATGCAGTATTACCACTATTAAATACTTGCGCACGTGTTCCGGTATGTGGATTGATTTCTCAATACAATACGACCGATTTACCTTCAGGGCCAGACCGTTTGTTTATGTTGATGGGCAACCTACTCGTCAAGCGAATTAGGATGCAGGGTTTTATTGTGTTTGATGATTATGGTCATCGATATAATGAGTTCAAAGAAGAGATGTCACAGTGGTTAGAAGAGGCAAAAATCACTTATCGTGAAGACCTAGTCGAGGGTTTAGAAAATACGGTTGAATCTTTCATTGGTTTATTGGAAGGCAAAAACTTTGGCAAGCTTGTAATGCGTGTCGGTCCTGATGATTTGTAATTGATAACAACCTTTAAAGAAAAATATTATGATAACAGTACACCATTTAAATAAATCTCGTTCCAAACGCGTATTGTGGTTATTAGAAGAGCTTGAGATGCCGTATCAACGTATTGATTATCAGCGCAATGCAAAAACGAATCTAGCCCCTGAAAGTTTGAAAGCAATTCACCCTCTGAATAAAGCCCCCATTATCGTTGACGGTGATATTACCTTGTGTGAGTCCAGTACAATAATAGAATACATTTTAGATCAAGACGTTGAAAAACGTCTACGCCCTGAAAAGGGCACCAAAGAATATTATCAATATTTAGAATGGTCGCATTTTGCTGAAGGATCCTTGGCATTACCGGTGATGTTTACGTTATTTATGGGCATGGAAACGCGCAGCGGCGATCAAGAGATGGACGGTTATATTGCTAAAGAAGTAGCTGTAGACTTTGGTTATATTGAATCCGTTTTGGCTGATCGCGATTATTTTGCGGGGGCACAATTCACAGCTGCCGACATTATGATGCAAGTCATGCTAGAAATTGCTGGTATTCTTGGCTTACTGAAAGGTCGGGATAAAACCTTGGCTTATTTGGCAAAAGTACAAGAGCGCTCTGCTTACATCAAAGCGGCGAGCTTTGGTTAGACAGTCAGACTTCAACGACTTAATATCAGCAGACTTGATTGGTTTATGTGAAACCCGCATAAAAGTGGATTTTATTTTGTTGAGGTTACGTCATAGTAATAAACGTCCTACATTTACACATGTCTAAAGCCTAACGATTGGCTTAATGGCGCTAAACTGAACTGCTAAAAGTTTCAGGTGTATTTGCTATTCAACAGGCGTTAGGCATTTTTACTCATCATTATTTTCTAATTGTTAAAATACAACTTACAACACCCGCTGCATAAACGGGTGTTGTTTTATACTTATTTTATTTCTCTATTGATTAGCCGCAATATGAATGCATGGTGTGTGCTTCATTCCTGTTTTATCCACTGCTGAGTTTGCAAATGAAACCATAGCTACCGTGTTTTATTATGATTAATGCATAATGGAGCGGCCATTTACGACCTGCATTGCTAATTTTAGATGCACAGATTAAGCCAGTTTTTTGTTCATGCCATGCTGTAAGAAAGTGTAATAAAGTTTGTTATAGAGAATTTTATTCATTAGTTATTCTAATTAAAATAATCAAAAAATGTCCGTTGCACCAAGCAATATCTATCACTAAAATCCCCGCCCTGATTATCACCGTTATATATGCAAGTGGCTTTTTTGTTACTCCTTGTATGACCTTTATTTTTGAAGTAGTAGCATAAAAATGGACCAGTTAGAGTTTATCCAAATACGTCGTTTTATCCTTAAGCTAGGTAAAATGCTGCACAAGTACGGTTCTCCTTCTTTTCGTTTGGAAGCGTATTTAATTGAAATCGCTACACATTTTGGTCTGCACGCGTCTTTTAACTCCACACCTACCACTTTATCTATCGTGCTGTGGAGTGATCATCATGAAGAGGAATATAACCATTCTGCACGTATGCAACCTGGAGATCTGGATATGAATTCTTTGTCTCGAACTGATGAGTTAGCGTACGAATTATTGTCTGGTGATATCTCACTTGCAGAAGCTAATATGCGCTTGGATAAGATTAATATTATGCCGAGTCCTTATGGAAAAAGCTTAACGGGCATCGCTTTTGGCTTGTCTACCAGCGCATTTGCGATGTTGATGGGAGCAGGTTGGTCAGAAATTATTTATTCTGGGTTATTGGGGTTGATGGTGTATTTCTGGACGCTTTGGGCATTTAGTTCAAAACGGATGAGCTTGATGTTGGAGCCATTGGCTTCGTTTTCAGTCGGTTTTGTAGCCTGTGCCATCAATCATTATTCTTCTTCAGGTTTTAATATTTGGCTGATCATCCTGTCCTCTTTGATCATCTTAGTGCCGGGCTTGTCATTGACCATGGGGTTAGCTGAATTGTCCTCAAGGAATATGGTATCTGGAACGGCGCGGATAATGGATGCCATCATGCAACTATTTAAACTGTATTTTGGTGCTTTTTTAGGAGTGAGCTTGGGCTATCAATTATTTGGTCAACAAGATCTGGCAATCGCCGTCACCTTGCCTGTTTGGGTTAACTGGTTGGGCGTACTCTTGCTTAGTATAGGGCTAGTCGCCATATTTCGTACTCGAATAAAACATGTACCTTGGGCAATGACCTCTACTTTTATAGCGTATGCAACATCGACGTGGAGCTCAGGTTATCTTGAAAACGGACTTGGCGCCTTTGTGGGTGCATTTGCACTGGGAGTATTTGCCAATCTATTTTCACGCATTGTTAACGCGCCCTCTACCATAGTCGCTATGCACGGTTTAATTGTGCTGGTTCCGGGTTCAAAAACCTATATTGGATTGAATTCGTTTATCTCAGGGCAAGATATTATTAAAACAGACCATATTGGTCAGGAAACCTTCTTGATCTTGATGTCGCTGGTGGCAGGATTAATATTCGCTAACGTGGTCATGCCCACCAGAAAATCGTTGTAATAGGGTCAAGGCTTAAGGTGCCAACTAGTATAATAACAATATTGCTAACAGCTAAAGTAGGCACCTATACCCAAGGACCCCCCCCCTTCTTTAAATTGCGTTTTAGCATTTAATCCACGCATTTTAATTTTTAATCCAAACTACAACTACAACTACAACTAAAACTACAACAGCAACAGCGGTTAGTGTAACAATTTGACA